>NZ_MUFM01000001.1:0-186752 GCF_001996125.1 Salinivibrio sp. PR932
GTGTAATCGATAGAATTTTGGGTTTGTAAATAATTCTAGATTATTTATTTTTTAATTCGATTAAACTAAATTAATAAGCTAGCATCTGATCGGATACACTCCCAGGGCGAGATCGCGAACATTTTTTAACCAAAAAAGGATCGGTTTGACGATCACCTCTGGCTGTGATCATATAGGCCGATCCTAAAATAGTTCGGGGTAGATACCGTGGATATCGCTATATTTAGATAGACAACGCAGGCACGATTGCGACTACCACTAATGAGGTAACAGTGATGACGATTTTCAACACAGCTGGAATGAAACGCCAACCGACGCATCCCGGAGCCATGTTGCGCGAAGACTTTCTGCCTGATTACGGCTTAAGCGTAGAACAATTGGCTGACGCTTTGGGCGTTTCTCGTCAATCGATGACTGCCGTATTGGATGAGCGTAAAGCCGTGAGCCCGGAGCTGGCGCTTCGTCTCGCACGTTTGTTTGGTAACTCGCCTGAGTTTTGGCTCAATGGGCAAAGGGCCGTTGATCTTTGGGAGGCGTCGCAATCAATTAAACACGAGGTAGAAAAAATAAAACCGCTTGATGTCGCTTAATCGCGCGTCATGGCCCTAGCAGATCGCCAAATCCTGCTCAGATCAGTTAAACTGCCTGTATTCCCGACAGTTAGTGACAAGGCGTCCTATGTTTAACGGCAAATCCATTCTGATCACCGGCGGTACTGGTTCTTTTGGTAAAAAGTATGTCCGCACCCTGCTTGAACGCTATCAACCACGTCGCCTCGTGGTGCTCTCTCGCGATGAGCTCAAGCAATATGAAATGCAGCAAACCTTTAACGCCCCTTGCATGCGCTATTTTATCGGCGATGTGCGTGATGGCGATCGTTTAATGCAAGCGATGCAAGGCATTGACTATGTGATTCATGCTGCTGCACTCAAGCAGGTACCTGCCGCCGAATACAACCCGATGGAATGTATCAAGACCAACATTCACGGCGCAGAGAATGTGATTCGCGCTGCGATTGCCAACGGGGTGGAAAAGGTGATTGCGCTCTCGACCGATAAAGCCGCCAGCCCCAATAATCTCTATGGCGCCACCAAACTGTGTTCAGATAAATTGTTTGTCGCCGCTAACAATATGACCGGGGGCCAAAAGACACGTTTTTCGGTAGTGCGCTATGGCAATGTGGTCGGCTCGCGCGGCTCTGTGGTGCCTTTGTTTAAGAAAAAGGCAGCGGAAGGCGCGGATCATTTGCCCATTACTCACCCTGAAATGACCCGCTTTTGGATTACCTTGCAGCAAGGGGTGGATTTCGTGCTGAAAAACTTTTCGCGCATGTATGGCGGAGAAATATTTGTTCCTAAGATCCCATCGGTTCGTCTGACGGATCTCGCCAGCGCCTATGCCCCGAACACGCCCGTCAAGGTAATAGGCATTCGTCCCGGCGAGAAAATGCATGAAGTGATGTGTCCGGCTGACGATGCCCATCTGACGCTCGAATTTGCCGAACATTACGTGATTTGCCCAACCATTAAGTTCTACGACGCCGATTATGACTACCGAGAAAATGCGTTGGGCGAAAAAGGACAGCCCGTGCCAGAGGGCTTTGAGTATCAATCAGGCACTAACCCAGATGTGTTAACCGTCGAGGCCATTTTGCAACTCGACGCCGAGCAGTAAAGGAGTATGGCGTTGATCCCATACGGAAAGCAGCATCTTAGTGAGCAAGACTACGCCGCTGTGCTTGAGGTGCTAAAAAGTGATTATCTGACCCAAGGCCCGCAAGTTCCGGCTTTTGAAGCCGCCGTCGCCGAACTCACCGGGGCTGCGCATGCGGTCGCCGTCAATAGCGCCACATCTGCCCTGCATCTCGCTTGTCTGGCGTTAGGGTTAGGCCCAGGCGATCGTTTATGGACCTCGCCCATTACCTTTGTCGCGTCAGCCAATTGTGGTCGATACTGTGGTGCCGAAGTGGATTTTGTCGATATCGACCCGCACACGCGTAACCTATGCCCTCAGCAGCTCGCGAAAAAACTGGCGCAAGCGGCTGCTACTCACACCTTACCCAAGGTGCTGGTGGTGGTACATATGGCCGGTGCCAGTGCACCAATGGCTGAGATTGCCGCGCTCGCTAGGCGTTATCAGGTGGCCATTATTGAGGATGCGTCACATGCTATGGGTGCCCACTATCAAGGCGCGGCGGTGGGTGGATGCCAGTACAGCGATATTAGCGTATTTAGTTTTCATCCGGTCAAAGTGGTTACCGCGGGAGAAGCCGGGGTTGCCACCACCCAACATGCCACATTGGCGAAAGCGCTGCGTCAGTTGCGTAGCCACGGGATCACCCGTGATGCAGAAGACAGCCACGCTGCCCTGCCACCTTGGGGGTATGAACAGCATGCATTGGGGATGAACTATCGCCTCTCGGATATTCATGCCGCGCTTGGCCGTTCACAATTAACCCAGCTTCGTTCCTTTATCACCAGACGGTTTGCACTCGCTGAACGCTACCACCAAGCGCTGGCGGATTTGCCCGTTAAGCGACCCATTTTAGATCCTGAGTCGGCATGGCATTTGTATTTGATTGAGCTTGATCACGCCGACACACGCCGCACCGTTTTTGAGGCTATGCGTGTGCAAGGCATTGGCGTGAACGTGCACTATATTCCTGTGCATACGCAACCTTACTATCAGGCACAGGGCTTCCAGCCCGGAGACTTCCCGCTTGCCGAGCAGTATTACGCGGGGGCACTCACTTTACCGCTTTACCCCGATTTAACCGAGCAACAGCAAGATACGGTGATTGCTGCGCTACAAAAAGCCATTGAGGATGCGTGACCGATGAATGTATGTATTATTCCCGCCCGCGGTGGCAGCAAACGCATTCCGGGCAAGAACCTCAAACGGTTTAACGGGGCGCCCATTATTACCTATGCCATTGCGACAGCACGTCAAAGTGGGCTATTCGATCGCGTCTTGGTTTCCACCGATTGCGAGGACATTGCCAGTGTGGCGCGCGATGCAGGGGCTGAGGTGCCTTTTGTACGTCCCGCAGAGATTGCCGGTGATCACGCCACGACCTTGGATGTGCTTGAGCATGCGATCCAGTGGCTTAATCAGTCGCCACAGCAAACGCCTTTGCACGCGGTATGCTGCCTGTATGCTACCACACCCTTTGTCACCGCGGATGACTTGCGCCAAGGCTTAGCGTTACTGGACGGCGACACCGTCAAATACAGTTTTGCCGCCACCCGCTACGCCTTTCCGATTCAGCGCAGTATTCATGTCGATGCCGATGGCAGTGTCAGCATGTTATGGCCGGAGCACTTCACTACGCGCTCACAAGACCTACAACCGGCGTACCACGATGCGGGAATGTTTTACTGGGGCACGCCAAGTGCGTTTTTAGCGCGCGAGCCGGTTTTTGCGCCCCACTCGAAAGCTGTGTTGATCCCTCATTACCGCGTGCAAGACATTGATGAGCCAGATGACTGGCTACGCGCTGAACTAATGTATCAACTGTTGGAGCAACAAGCCTTGCTATGAGCCATATTGCCATTCGAGTCGATGCCTCCCAAGCGATAGGCACCGGGCACGTCAGCCGCATGCACGTGTTGGCTAACATGCTACAAACGTCGGGTCATCAGGTAACCTTGGTATGTCGCGATCTGCCCGGTAACTTGATAGCGGTCAGCCAAGAGCAAGGCTTAACGGTGGCGGTGTTGCCTGCCCCCAAAAACTCGCTTAGTAACACCGACTGGCTTGGTGTGAGCCAGCAGCAAGATGCCGAAGAGACAACCGCATACGTGGCTAACCAGCCGGTGGATTTGATGGTGGTGGATCATTACGCCCTCAATGCCCACTGGGAACAATCGATTCACACCCAATTGGGCTGTCCGGTGATGGTGGTTGATGATTTAGCCAATAGGCCCCACGATTGCGCGTTTTTGCTCGATCAAAACCCTTGGCCTGACCTGACTACGCGCTACGCGTCAAAGCTTTTAAATCCACAGACCCAATGCTTATTGGGACCAGACTATGCACTATTGCGTCCAGCATTTGCCGCCTTGCATCACTCTCCGCCGCCGCGGGAAGATAAGGTGATCGCCTTTTTCTCCGGTACGGATCCGACCGGTGAAAGCCGAAAGCTTGTGGACGCGGTGAAACACCTAGAACAAGAGCAGAAGATCGAGAGGCTGCCTTTCTCACTGTTAATTGTCACCGGCCGGCGCAACCCAGACCGCGACGCATTGTGTAAAGCGCCTGTCCCCGATGGGGTTCGTGTGGTGGAAGCACTGTCGGACTTTGATGCCCACATGGCACGGGCACGCTACGCATTTGGAGCCGCCGGCGTTACTGCCATTGAGCGCAGCTGCTTGGGAGTGCCTAGTACCTTGGTATGTGTGGCGGAAAACCAACACGCCATGGCCGAGTATCTCGCCGGACAGCCGGGCTATCAATACTTAGGACGCGGTGAGCACACCCGCTGGCAAGATTACGCATCTGCACTGCAGCACCTTGCGGCAAACTGGCATCAGCTTCCTACCCTACCAGCGATCACTGATGGAAAAGGCGCAGGGCGCGTGGTCGCGGCCTTGGAGCATCACTTATGCAACTGATTTTTAAAGCGGTGAGTCACGCGGACAGTGACACTTTATGGCATTGGCGCAATCGTCCCACTGTCCGCCAGTTTATGTACACCCAGCATGAAATTAGTCATGATGAGCACAAGGCATGGTTCAGCCATATGCTCGCCAACACACACCGTTATTTCTATATCGTTTACAAACGCGTAGACGGCCAACCGGACAAGCCACTTGGCGTGGTCAATCTTGACCTCGATAGCGAGAATAGGACAAGTGCAATCTGGGCTTTCTATGCCGCCCCCGATGCACCACGTGGGAGCGGTGCGCTCATGGAGTTTGGCGCATTAAGCTTAGCATTTGAAACCTTGGGCGTGACCCAATTGAACTGTGAAGTGCTCAGTCATAATCAGGGGGTAGTTCGGCTACATCAACGCTTTGGCTTTCATGAAACGCCGCAAAGTCGGCAACGCACCTTTTCCCTACCTGAGGGAAAGACAGTCGAGATTGTGTGCCTGTCTTTGTCCGCTGATGAGTGGCAGCAAGGCGCCAGCGCCCTTCAAACCAAACTGAATATCGATGCGGTTTATGAACAACGACATTAAGATTGCAGGCCGTTTGATCGGTCCCCAGCATCCTCCCTATATCATTGCCGAAATGTCGGCGAACCATAATGGTAGCCTTGAGCTTGCCAAACAAACCATTTCCATGGCCAAAGCCTGCGGTGCCGATGCCGTCAAAATGCAAAGCTATACCGCCGATACCATTACCCTTGATTGCGACCACGATGAGTTTCAGATCAAAGGCGGACTGTGGGATGGTTATAGTCTCCACCAGCTATATCGCTGGGCACAAACCCCGTTTGAATGGCACAAGCCGTTATTTGATCACGCCAGAAAAGAAGGCATCACCTTATTCTCCTCGCCTTTTGATTGCTCAGCGATTGATTTGCTCGAAGATCTTAACGCTCCTGCCTATAAAATTGCCTCGTTCGAGGCGATTGATTTGCCCTTGATTCGCTATGCCGCGCAAACCGGTAAACCGATGATCATCTCAACCGGCATGGCTGACGAGACAGAGATCGCCGAGGCGGTGGCGACCGCCCGTGATAACGGCTGTCGTGAGCTGGTGTTGCTTCATTGTATCAGCGCCTACCCTGCGCCGATTGAACAAAGCCATCTGCGAACCATTCCAACCTTAGCCACCCGCTATCAAACCTTGGCGGGCTTATCCGATCATTCGCTGACTAACACCGCCGCGATCGCAGCCATCGCACTCGGCGCGTGCGTGATTGAAAAACATGTGATGCTCTCTGAAGATTCGGGAGGCCCGGATGCCGCTTTCTCGCTTACGCCACCTGCACTCAGTGCGCTTTGTGAGCAAACCCACGCGGCGTGGCAAGCGTTAGGAGAAAGCGCCCTAACCACACGAGAGGCCGAGTCGAGCAACCGTCAATTTAGGCGCTCTTTGTACGTCTGTGAGGATATCGCGACCGGTGAGCCACTGACGCCCTCTAATGTGCGCAGTATTCGTCCGGGCTTTGGTTTAGCACCGAAACACTATGATACCGTGCTCGGAAAGCGCGCAACACGCGCGTTAACCAAAGGCACTCCGTTGTCGTGGGAAGATATAGACTGATAGCCTGAGTGGGTTATACCCGAGACCACAAACAAAAAACCCGGCGAGCATGCCGGGTTTTATCATCGTGCGATAATGCGATTACATTTGCGCAATCATGTCATCTGCGAACTCAGAGCACTTACGCAGGCTTGCACCTTCCATCAGACGCTCAAAGTCATAGGTCACTGTTTTGTTCGCAATCGCTTTTTCCATTGCTTTGATCACCAGATCAGCGGCTTCAAACCAGCCCATATGGCGCAGCATCATTTCTGCAGACAGAATGAGTGAACCTGGGTTCACCTTGTCTTGACCGGCGTATTTTGGCGCCGTGCCGTGGGTAGCTTCAAACAGCGCCACACCGTCACCAATGTTGGCACCAGGGGCAATACCAATACCACCAACTTGCGCCGCCAGTGCATCGGAGATGTAGTCGCCATTCAGGTTCATGGTGGCAATCACATCATACTCCGCCGGACGCAGCAGGATTTGCTGCAAAAACGCATCCGCGATGGAGTCTTTGATGGTAATTTGTTTGCCGGTTTTTGGATTCTTCATCGTCATCCAAGGACCGCCGTCCAGCAACTCAGCACCAAACTCTTCTTTGGCGACTTCATACGCCCAGTCTTTAAACGCCCCTTCGGTAAACTTCATGATGTTACCTTTATGGACGATAGTCAGTGAGTCGCGATCGTTATCGATGGTGTACTCAAGCGCCGCACGAACCAGGCGCTTGGTGCCTTCTTCTGAGATTGGCTTGATACCCACGCCACACTGCTCTGGGAAACGGATTTTGTTGGCGCCCATTTCTTCACGCAGGAATTTAATCACTTTATCCGCTTCCGCGGTGCCTGCTTTAAACTCGACACCCGCGTAGATGTCTTCTGAGTTTTCACGGAAGATCACCATATCCGTGTCTTCTGGCTTTTTCAGTGGGCTAGGAACGCCAGTGAAGTAGCGAACAGGACGCGCGCAGATGTAAAGATCGAGTTCTTGACGAAGGGCTACGTTCAGAGAACGAATACCACCACCCACAGGGGTTGTCAGTGGGCCTTTGATGGCAACTTTGTATTCACGAATAAAATCAAGTGTTTCAGCAGGTAGCCATTGATCATCACCGTATACCTTGGTGGATTTCTCACCGGTGTAGATTTCCATCCATGAAATCTTACGCTCACCGTTGTAGGCCTTAGCAACTGCTGCATCAACAACTTTAATCATTGCAGGGCTAACATCCATCCCGATGCCGTCCCCTTCAATGTAAGGGATGATTGGGTGGTTAGGGACTACCAGTTTTGTGCCGTCGAGCGTGATCTTCTGACCTTCCGCCGGTACAACTACTTTACTTTCCATTTTAATCTCCTAGCGTCCATTTGTTATCTTTGTGTAAGATGCGCACTGAGGATACTTGAATTCAGGCAACACGCCAAACAGATTATTACGTGTATAATACGGAAGTCTCATTTGCCGTTTAATCTATTTGACAGTCCTTATGACCAAGAAACCCCGCGCCAAACCAGCATCGAACACTGTTTTAAACACAACAAAAAAAACGCCAACAGCACCGCCTAATCAAGCTTCATCCCCACGCACTACACGCGTTATTCTCGTTAACAAACCGTATAATATGTTAACACAATTCAGTGGCGAACCCGCCGATAGCACACTGGCCGACATTGTATCAGTCAAAGATGTCTATCCAGCCGGTCGGCTTGATAAGGACAGCGAGGGGTTGCTGGTCCTCACCAATAACGGCGCCTTACAAGCAAGACTGACCCAGCCGTCCTCCAAATCTGACAAAACCTATTGGGTGCAAGTTGAAGGCGAACCCAGCGAAGAGGCAATCCAAGCACTTTGCGACGGTGTCGAATTAAAAGATGGCCTCACGCTGCCTGCCGATGTCACCAAAATGGCACCACCCACCGTTTGGGAACGCCATCCCCCGGTTCGTTATCGCGCAAACATTCCTACCACTTGGTTAAAAGTGGTTTTACGTGAAGGGCGAAATCGGCAAGTACGCCGCATGACTGCGCATATCGGCCACCCGACGCTGCGCTTGATTCGCGCTCAGCTAGGCCCATGGCAACTGGAAGATTTACAGCCGGGCCAGTGGCGTGAAGTGACTCCCCCGAAAGGCTTTGAGCAATTCACCCCTAAACCCAAAGGCGCAAAAGGGAAAGCACCACGTGGGCGCACTCGCTCGTCCAAGCGCGCACCGTCGAAGAAACGAGATAAGCGCTAGGAATACCTGAACATACCATCGTCCGATTTTCGCACACAGACCCTCCGCGCCAAGGATGGCGCGGCGGAGCCCCCAGGGATGGGTATACGGTGTGTCTGCGTGCGGGAGTCGGTCGATAAACCTAAGGGCTTCACAAGTCTTTGCGCGGCATCCAATCCCAAGTATTAACATATGCCGGATCGGTCACAGGCCACGCGACCATCTACCCACCCACTCACTTTGGGAAACGGCTAACGTGTGAGCCTTATCACATCTGTATCCGACGAATGGATTCTGTTAAACTCAGCGTCCATTTATTGATAGCAGCATTTGTGATCACCATGTCAGATAACAGCAGCAAAAAAGTGATTGTCGGAATGTCCGGCGGTGTTGATTCGTCCGTTTCTGCCTACTTGTTGAAACAACAGGGATATCAGGTCGAAGGCCTGTTTATGAAAAACTGGGAAGAGGATGACAACGAAGAATACTGCTCTGCTGCAGAAGACTTGGCCGACGCACAAGCCGTCTGCGATAAGCTGGGTATTGAACTGCACACCATCAACTTCGCCGCTGAGTATTGGGATAATGTTTTCGAGCACTTCCTAACGGAGTACAAAGCAGGCCGCACGCCTAATCCTGACATTCTTTGTAACAAAGAAATCAAATTTAAGGCATTTCTCGAATTTGCCGACGAAGTGCTAGACGCTGACTACATTGCTATGGGTCACTATGTACGCCGTTCGTTCCCAGAAAATGGCGAAAAAGCACAAATGTTGCGCGGCCTTGATGGCAATAAAGATCAAAGCTATTTCTTGTATACACTGAGCCATGAGCAAATCGCGCGGAGCCTGTTCCCCGTGGGCGAACTGGAAAAACCACAAGTACGCCAAATTGCTGAAGAACAAGGCCTAGTGACCGCGAAAAAGAAAGACTCGACCGGTATTTGTTTTATTGGTGAGCGCAAGTTTACTGATTTTCTTGCTAAGTACTTGCCGGCACAACCGGGCCCGATTGAAACCACGGACGGCGACGTGATTGGTGAACACCAAGGCCTGATGTATCACACGCTCGGCCAACGAAAAGGGCTGGGAATTGGCGGCATGAAAGGCGGTAATGGTAGCGAAGAGCCTTGGTATGTGGTCGATAAAGATGTCGCACGCAATGTACTGATTGTCGGTCAGGGTCACGACCATCCTCGTTTGTATTCAGAAGGCTTAATTGCCGCCCAATTGCACTGGGTCGATCGCGAAGTTATCACTGAGCCACGTCGCTGTGCGGTGAAAACACGATACCGTCAGCACGATATATCATGTACTATCACGCCTATCGATAACGACACGATTAAAGTCACTTTCGATGAACCGCAAATTGCCGTTACGCCTGGCCAATCTGCCGTGTTTTATGATGGCGACGTGTGTCTTGGCGGTGGCATCATCGAGCAACGCATTTAAGGAGCCGTGATCAGTGGCAGAGACGATTTATGATCGCACCCTCGCCTTTGCGAGCATTTGTCAAGCAGCCAAGTTGGTGCAAGATGTATCCCGTCAGGGCTATTGCGACCAAGATGCGCTGCGCACCAGTTTAAGCAGCATTATTGTGACCAATCCTTCCTCGACCCTCGACGTCTTTCGTGGCGAGGCGGGGGAAATCACAGGTGATGGCGAACGCGGCCTACGCATTGGCTTGGAAACACTGATCCATCAACTCGATAACGGCCGTAATGGGACTGAGCTGACGCGCTATCTCATCAACCTATTGGCTTTAGAGCGCAAGCTTGCCAGTCGCCGTGATGCGATGGCCCAGCTCGGTGATCGTATTGAAACCATCGAGCGCCAAGTCAGCCATTTCGATTTGCTCGATGAGCAGATGATCAGTAACCTTGCCAGCATTTACCTCGACGTGATCAGCCCGCTGGGCCCAAGGATTCAAGTTTCTGGTGACCCTCAGCATTTACAACAAACCGGTGTTCAACATCGCGTGCGTGCCATTTTGCTGTCAGGGATCCGCAGTGCTGTATTATGGCGTCAAGTTGGCGGCAAACGCAGACACCTCATCTTTGGCCGTAAAAACATGGTTGAACAGGCCAAAATCATTCTAGCCCGTACCTAATCAGATTGAACTCAGGAGACAAAAAATGGAACTGTCAGCGCTGACTGCTGTTTCCCCGGTCGATGGCCGATATGGCACGAAAACGATTGCGTTGCGATCGATTTTTAGTGAATTTGGATTATTGAAGTATCGTACCATCGTCGAGATCCGCTGGCTGCAAAAGCTTGCTGCGACTGACAGCATCACAGAAGTGCCTGCGTTTAGTGATGAGGCCAATGCATTATTGGATCGCATTGCCGCTGAATTTAGTGAGCAAGACGCTGCGCGCATCAAAGAGATTGAGCGCACCACCAACCATGACGTCAAAGCGGTTGAATACTTTTTAAAAGAAAAAGTGGCTGACAACCCTGAGCTGAATGCAGTTAACGAATTTATCCACTTCGCTTGTACCTCTGAAGACATCAATAACCTGTCTCACGCGCTGATGCTTAAAGAAGCGCGCGATACCGTTATCTTGCCTGAGATGAAGCGTCTTGAAGCGGCGGTGAAAGATCTGGCTCAACAGTTCCGTGATGTGCCTATGCTCTCTCGCACCCACGGCCAGCCTGCGTCTCCTTCGACCATGGGTAAAGAGATGGCGAACGTTGCCTACCGCATGGCGCGCCAAATCAAACAAGTCGCGAGCACTGAAATTCTCGGTAAGATCAACGGCGCAGTCGGTAACTACAATGCACACCTCTCTGCCTACCCAGAGATTGATTGGCACGCCTACAGCGAAGCCTTTGTCACCTCGCTCGGCATTGATTGGAACCCGTATACAACCCAAATTGAGCCGCATGATTACATTGCCGAGCTCTTTGATGCCGTCTCGCGCTTTAATACTATCTTGATCGATTTTGACCGCGATATCTGGGGCTACATTGCACTCGGTCACTTTAAGCAAAAAACCGTTGCGGGCGAAATTGGTTCATCGACCATGCCACATAAAGTGAACCCGATTGATTTTGAAAACTCGGAAGGCAACCTAGGGTTGGCGAACGCGATTTTCTCTCATCTGGGCCAAAAGCTACCGATTTCTCGTTGGCAGCGTGATCTGACTGACTCCACCGTGCTGCGCAACTTGGGCGTGGGTGTAGGCTACACCTTGATTGCTTATACCTCGACCCTTAAAGGGATCAGCAAACTGGAAGTGAATCAAGCAGCGCTCGAAGCTGAACTGGACAAAAACTGGGAAGTACTGGCAGAGCCTGTTCAAACCGTAATGCGTCGTTATGGCATTGAGAAGCCGTACGAGAAGCTGAAAGAGCTTACGCGCGGGAAACGTGTCGACGGTGAAGGCATGCGCCAGTTTATCGACGGCCTTGATTTGCCAGAGCATGAAAAAGCGCGTCTTAAGCAAATGACGCCTGCCAATTATATTGGTGATGCGGTCAAGCTCACAGACAAACTTTAAGCAAAACGCTCCCATACCTCACGGCCTCCATTTGGGGGCCGTTTTTTATCCCCTCGCACCGCCCCGCTCAGCGCGTTATACTGCCGCAAATTTCTTAACCTGTGATGCTATGTATCAGTTTCAATTTTCCATTGCCGACTTTATGTCCACCTATTGGCACCAAGCGCCTACCGTTATCCGTCAAGGCTTTATAGATTTCGAGGATCCCATCGACCCAGAGGAAGTCGCAGGCTTGGCGATGGAAGCCGATATTGATTCTCGCATGGTGACACACGCGAATGGTCAATGGCAGGTTGCCCACGGACCGTTTGAGGATTTTAGTGACTTTCCTGATACTCACGCGCAACTGATTGTTCAGGCAGCCAACCACTGGCACCCGGGCGCCCGCGAGTTAGCCAGTGCCTTTTCGACACTGCCTCAGTGGTTATTCGACGATCTTATGGTGTGCTATTCCCAACCGCATGGCGGCGTTGGTCCTCATATTGATCAATATGATGTCTTTATTGTGCAAGGCCAAGGGCGTCGTCGCTGGCGTGTGGGGCCCAAAGGGCAGTATCAAGAAGCCAATTTGGAAACAGGTTTGAAGCAAATTACCGGCTTCGATGCCATCATCGATGTGGTGCTAGAGCCGGGAGATATTCTTTATATCCCACCAGGCTTTCCGCATGAAGGGGATACGCTAGCGCCCTCGCTCAGTTACTCAATTGGCTATCGCTCACCAAAAGCCCGCGAGCTATTGAGTAGCTATGCCGACCAAGTTATCGTCGATGAAGCAGGCGACCATCATTTCCATTGGCCAGCCATGCAAGCGCAACCCGACGCGCCGGCAGCATTGGATCCACAACATCTCGCGCAAATGGATGAGATGATGATGGCGTTAATGCACGACGAAACCCGTAAAAAGCGCTGGATTGGCGAGTTTCTCTCTCAGGCTCGACACGAGCTCGACTTGCTCAGCCCCGATCCTCAGTGGCAGCCTGATAGCCTCAAAGCCGCCATGCAAGATGGGCTTTGCTTAGAAAAACTCAGTGGCTTACGTGCGTTTTACCACCCAGACCAGCCTGAAATGATTTTTATGCTCGGTGAAAGCTTTGATTTACCCGCGGAGTGTGCATCGCTTACTCCAGCGTTGTGTAATCAACGCTTTATTGATTGGGAAACCCTCGGCAACGCCGCCGACAATAACCTGTTTTGGCCGATGCTCACGCTTTGGGTCAATCGCGGCTACTGGTACCCTCTTGAGGAAGCACCAGAGTAACCGCGTCTCATCAAGGTTATACTTTAAATTGGGCCGTGAGCGCACGCTGGCGGCCTGCTAACCCTTCAAGCTGGCTAGCTATGCTGGCGGTAGATTCAGCATGCGACAAGAGTTCATCACTGCGCTGACGAATATGCGTCACGTTTTGGGTGACATCGCCTGAGACGGCACTTTGTTGCTCAGCCGCGGCACTTATTTCACTATTTAGATCCATCATCTCCTGCATCGCCGCACGTATTTGATCTAAGCTGGTTACGGTTTCTTGCACTTTTTCCGCGGTATGATCTGCCAGTTGATTACCATCGTGAATAGCAGAGACAACGGAGTCAGCCCCTGACTGCAGCGAGTCAATAACGGTACGGATCTGCGAGATAGACTGGTTGGTTCGCTGGGCCAATTCTCGGACTTCGTCTGCCACCACCGCGAATCCTCGTCCCTGCTCTCCCGCGCGTGCCGCTTCAATAGCCGCGTTTAACGCAAGCAAATTGGTTTGCTCTGACATGGTATCGATGACGGTTAAAATCTCGGTAATGTCTTGGCTGCTTTTATGTAAAGCTTGCGCATCATGCGTGGCGCCATTGAGCGTTTCGACCAAGCGCGCCATCGCTTCAGACGAGGTTGTGACAATCGCCTCCCCACACGCCGTCGCTGTATTCACGGCACTAGCCGCGCTTAGCGCGGATTCAGTATGGCGGGCGACTTGCGTCGCCGTTTGCGTCATTTGCTCCGAGGCGGTTGCCACCGCATCCAAGCTTGAGACTTGTTCACGACTACCATCTCGAGTTTGCGCCGCCACGCGTGATACTTCTTTAGCGGTGTGTTCCGCTTCTTTAACGCTATCAATCACGTTTGCCATGATGGGCTGGAGCTTATCGAGAAAGCGATTAAACCGCCCAGCTAATACACCAATTTCATCGCGGTTTTTGAGGACAATGCGCTGAGTCAGGTCGCCATCACCATCCGCAATCTCCGCTAACCGAGCGGCTAAAAGGCGCAATGGTTTAACGATTTGCCGTGCAGCAATACTCACAACGACTAAAGCCAGTAGAATGGCAATCACGCCCAAGGTCCGCTCAGTTGTGGCGGCTTGCGCGCGTTGCGCAGTTATCTGCGATGCTAGCTGTGTCGCACTCGCCAGCAATGCTTGTTCCGGCAGCGAAATGAGCACTCCCCATGTTGCACTGGGTAGCGCAATCGGCACATAGGTCATTAATTGGCCTTGCTGCCACTGCGTCTTCGCGTCACCTGCGCTTATCCACTCAGACAGCCGAGATGGCGAATAACGCAATTGCGAGATATCACTCCCGAATGCATTGGGCTCATCGGTTGCCACCAACTGGCCGCGCTGACTGATCACACTAATATGCCCACGGCCGTCAAAGAGTGCTTGGTCCGCTTGCTCAATCAAGGCTTGTAGGTCATTCAATTGGATCTCAATCCCAAGCACACCGAGCACATCACTATCACGCATCAGCGGTGAGGAAATCGTAACATGTAAGCCTTCGCTATCACTTTGGGGGGCGGACACACAGGCTGTGCCTTGGCTAAGCGGGCATTGATACCAATAATTGCTGGGCTGCCCGGAGGCGGTGCGGGCGGTATCGCTAATTTGCGCTTCGCTCAGCACTGATGGCGTCAACTGGTCACCACGCTTTTGCCATAGACTGGCAAAGCGGCCTGCGGCATTGGCGCCACGTTCACTGTCTAATTGGTAAAACTCATCCTCTTGGTCAAGTGCATTGGGCTTAAACACGACAAATGCTGCTTGCACGCTGTCGAAGTTCACAACAGAGCGACGGACGAGTTCATTAATCGAGCCGCGAAGCTCACCACTGTCAGTAAAATTTTGCTCCGCGTTATACTGTAAATACACCACGCTTTGGGCCAGCATTTGTGCGCGG
Source organism: Salinivibrio sp. PR932 (assembly GCF_001996125.1). Taxonomy (NCBI): domain Bacteria; kingdom Pseudomonadati; phylum Pseudomonadota; class Gammaproteobacteria; order Vibrionales; family Vibrionaceae; genus Salinivibrio; species Salinivibrio sp. PR932. Next base: position 15,077 of record NZ_MUFM01000001.1, read on the forward strand.
TACACCGCCTCATCAAGCGAACGTTGAACATGGGTGGCTTGCACTTGTGCTTGGCTTGTCGCTAAGCGCTGTGCAGATTGTTTTAGGCTCTGCGTACTCGCAGTGCTAACGGTTTGGTGGAATTGCTGATTCACGTACGACGAAAAACTCAGCAGCGCTGCTGCTGTAATGGCGACACAGGCGCCAGCCACCAGCGTGACTTTCCATTGGATCGAAAGGGATTTCATGACAGCTCCTTGTCATTACAACGCACTCGCATAATGCCAGCGCTATTCTCATCCTTGAAACACTTGCAACTAAACCATAACAAAAAAGCGCAGGCGATAAACCTGCGCTTCCCATATTTTTGCTTTTTTACGGTAAGAACCCTAAATGACTTACCTGTCTTTCGGGTCTAACGCATCGCGTAAACCATCACCGACATAGTTAAAGCAAAACAGTGTCATTACCATAAAGGCCGCAGGGAAAAGCAATTGCCAAATCGCGAGTTCCATCGTTTGAGAACCCTCTTGCAACAACGCCCCCCAGCTAGTCATCGGCTCTTGCACCCCGAGTCCCAAGAAACTCAGGAATGATTCAAACAAAATCATATTGGGGACAAGCAAAGTCGAGTAAACCGCAACAATACCGAGCACGTTTGGCACGATATGGCGCGTAATAATATGGCGCGTACTAACCCCTGAAACGTGCGCGGCTTCGACGAACTCTTTACTGCGTAAGCTTAGGGTTTGACCACGCACAATACGCGCCATGTCTAGCCATGCAATACAGCCGATGGCAACGAAGATCAACACGATATTACGGCCAAAGAAGGTGACCAACACAATCACGAAGAACATGAATGGAATCGATTGGAGGATCTCGACCAAACGCATCATGACAGCATCGGTGCGGCCGCCAATAAAGCCAGATGTGGCACCATATAGCGTACCAATCAACACCGCGACGAGTGCCCCCATGACACCGACCATAATCGAAATGCGTCCGCCCATCATGGTGCGGGTAAACAAATCACGTCCTAGCGCATCGGTACCAAACCAATGCCCTTCCATACCAAATGATGGCGCGGCATGAATAGCATACCAATCGGTCGCATCGTAGGCATAGGCACTTAGATGCGGCCCAATAATCACACTAAGGCCAATCAAAAACAGGATGACCAAACTTGCCATCGCCGCGCGGTTACGTCGAAAACGCACCGCAGCATCTTGCCATAAGCTTCGACCCTTCACATCGACTTGTTCAGAGAAGCTCTCGAGGGCGTCAATATTTTCTTTTTTCGTCAGCATTATGTCACCCCTAGTAACGGATCTTAGGATCGATATACGCCAGCAGGATATCGACGATAGCGTTAAACAGAATGGTGAGCGTACCAATTAAGATGGTGCAGCCCAGTACCAGTGAATAGTCGCGGTTAAACGCTGCGTTCACGAATAACTTACCGATGCCAGGCAAACCAAAGATGGTTTCAATTACAACCGAACCGGTAATAATCCCCACAAACGCAGGCCCCATGTAGGAAACAACCGGTAGCATCGCCGGCTTAAGTGCATGTTTAACAATAATTTTGGGGTAACTCAGTCCTTTCGCGCGAGCGGTACGAATGAAGTTACTGTTCAAGGTTTCAATCATGCTGCCTCGAGTAACACGCGCAAATGTTGCCACGTAAAGCAGCGACATGCCTATCATGGGTAGGATCATGAATTGCCAGCCACCACCTTGCCAGCCACCAGCAGGAAGCCAACCGAGATTAATCGAGAAGATATAAATTAACACTGGAGCGAGAACAAATGATGGCATTACCACCCCAAGCATGGCTGTCGACATGATGGCATAGTCAATCCAGGTGTTTTGCTTGAGCGCCGCAATGGTGCCAATCGTGACCCCAAACACTAAAGTGAACAAAAACGCCAATGCGCCGATTTGGGCAGAGACTGGAAATGCCCCCGCGATCAGTTCGTTCACCGAAAAATCGATGTATTTAAATGAGGGCCCAAAGTCACCCTGTAAAATATTGCCAAGGTAGGTGGTGTATTGTTCGAACACCGGCTTATCCAAGCCATACTTAGCATTAATGTTGGCCATTACCTCTGGGGGTAACGGACGCTCACTTGAAAAAGGGTTGCCGGGCGCAAACCGCATTAAGAAAAAGGAAACAGTGATCAATACCAACAAAGTTGGAATGGCTTCCAAAATTCGCTTAGCGATAAATTTCAACATAGCTGTACCGTATCGTTTTGAGAATCACAGCGAGCGCTGTCTGAATAGACCTCACAGACAGCGACAGCCAGCCAAGGAAGCCGCCGATGGCGACTCCCTTAGTTAGCTGTGAGTCAGGGGTTTATTCCGCTTTAATGTAAAGATCTTTAGAGTAGATCTTCTCTTCAGCGTTATTCGCAGGGAACCCGCCCACTTTCGGGCTAAGGAGACGCGCTTTAACATACTGATAGATAGGCGCGATAGGCATGTCTTTCGCCATTTGCGCTTCTGCGTCTAGGTACAGTTGCTCACGCTCAGCATCATCCGTGGTTTCCATCGCTTTTTGCATGATGGCATCGTAGGCTTTGCTGTCGTAATGCACACCGCCTGATGTATTGGTGCTGCGCATCAATGTTAAGAAGGTAGAGGCTTCGTTATAGTCACCACACCAACCTGCGCGTGCCACATCAAAGTCACCTTCATCCTTGGTGCTCAGGTAGGTTTTCCACTCTTGGTTGTTGAGCTCTACATTCACACCCAGCTTGTCTTTCCACATTTGACCAATCGCAACGGCCAGTTTTTTGTGGTTCTCACTGGTGTTGTAGAGTAATGAGAAATCAAGTGGATTGCTTTCGTCAAAACCCGCTTCCTTGAGAAGACGTTTTGCTTCTGCATCACGCTCTTCTTGAGTCATTTTCGCATAAGCCGGTAACTCTGGTGAGAAACCTGCAGTAATTTCCGGCGTGAGGAAGTAAGCAGGCTTTTGGCCTTGACCCAGTAGCGCGTCAGTCACGACATTACGGTCAATGGCGTAAGACAAGGCTTTACGCACTCGAACGTCATCAAAGGGTTCGCGCTTGGTGTTGAACAGGTAATAGTAGCTACACAGGTTACCGACGATCGAAAGATCTTCAGGGTGCTCCTGTTTAAGACGACGGAAATGCTCGTTGGGGATTTCATACGTCATATCAATCTCACCGGCCAAGAAGCGATTCATTTCTGAGACTTGGTTTTCAATGGGTAAGAAAGTTACTTTATCTAACGTCGTGTTTTCATTATCCCAATACTGTTCGTTACGCTTGAGATCAATGCGCTCATTGATTACCCAGTTATCAACGACATAAGCGCCATTGCCCACAAAGTGCTCAGGCTTTGTCCACTGATCGCCATACTTCTCAACGACTTTTTGGTTCACAGGCTTCATGGTGGTATGACCCATCATTTTCACCAAGTAAGGCACCGCGGTATCTAAGGTGACTTGCAGTGTGTGATCGTCGAGCGCTTTCACACCCAAAGTGTCTTTGTCTTTGGTGCCATCAACAATGTCTTTGGCATTGAGCATATGGGTATAAGCGACATACCACGAGTATGGCGACGCGGTGTTCGGATCGACAACACGTTTAAAGCTGTATTCAAAGTCGTGTGCGGTGACAGGATCGCCATTTGACCACTTAGCATCCTTACGCAAGTAAAAGGTGAACACTTTGTTGTCTTCGTTTTCCCAGCGCTCTGCAACCCCAGGGATCACATTGCCGTCGGCGTCTTGGTTAACCAAGCCTTCCAGCAAATCACGAATGACGTGAGATTCAGGCACACCTTGGGTCTTGTGCGGGTCAAGTGAAGCGACTTCAGCACCATTACCACGGACCAACTCTTGCACTTCAGCAAGTTTTGGCTCACCAGCAGGCGCTTCGGTTTTCGTTTCAGGGCTCGTTTGGGAGGTTTGTTTTTGCTCTGGTTCACTACATCCTGTAAGAGCCAGAGATAGGCCAGCGCCCATAAAGAGGGTTCGGGTGATCGTGTTTAGCTTCATCGTGTAACTCCATAACAATCGCTATATGCATCCGTGACAATCAACACAGGGGATAAAGCGTCCTTCGTGCCTAAACACGTATTGCTCACCGACCTGTGCGGATTAATGGCAAAACATTACCAATCAGCGCTGTGTTTTGCCACAACACTGAAGTATTTTGCCATAAAACGGCAATAAAAACTCATATTTAACTAGATATAAACGACAAATGAGAACAATAATCTGGTATGAGCTGTAATAAGTAGCACTTTATTCACAGAAAGAATTAAAAAACCGAATAAATTTCCATTTATACTGTTTCTGCGTACTGGCTAATCATTTGTGACTATCATTCCGCTCGGAAAACAGACAAACCGCTGTGACACTATTTATCTGCAGATGATCACACTCAGCTCAAACCCGAAAATGTTACTCATATGTAAATGATGCCACTAAACGCTATTTGTCAATAAAACTCAACCCTAACGCTTTACCATAATGTCAGAGAGGTACCACGGTCACAAAACAACCGCTCTCAGCGCTGATAGGAGCGACCAAATAAATAACATATTCATCAACATGTTAGTTAGGAGCAGTGAGTCTTCACCTCAGCCTAGATATAAAAAAGCCAGCGAATTTCGCTGGCTAGGTCAAAGATATCAAATCCTATTTTTTGGCTTCATCGGTTTCGAAAGCGGGATGGTCCTCCTGAGCCGAGTCTCTATCCTGATCGTATAAAGAACGCCCTTCTTCCCGGGCTTTTTCCATTTGTGGTACTGCGTCGTGGATCATTTCTTTGATTTTCTTATTGCTATAGCGCTTGTGCTTCATTGTGTCCTCCTGAACAAGTAGCCATTCGGCACAGACACTCAAACTAAGGCGATTGGCGCCCTAAAAGGCGTTTGAGTACAAACCGCTTGTGCAACATTTAAGCTACACCTTTGTCACAGGAAAAGCAAAACACTGTCAATGGATACTCCACCGCGCGTTATCGACCGCTTACCGGATTGTTTTAATAACATTAAATGATAATAAGTCTCTGTTTAGACCAAATACCAATATCGTTGCTTTTTTGAGCAAATAAGATTGTTATTCGATTACATCTAGCCCATCATACACGTGATGGTGAGTTGTTCCCGACACCATCACAGTTTTCACTTCCGACAAAGAGCTACAACTGACAATGAGACCACAAGGTTCAACCTCTCGCCCACTGTGCGCGCGCGTTCGTCATGGTTACAACCCAAATAAGGGTAAAAAACCACAACGCGACAGCTAACAGTTGCGAGTGAAAGTAAATAATTAATAGCCTCCCTCGGAGGCTATTTTTTTATCCAAAAATACCGACGCCATACCTTGCGATGTCGCTGAGCTCGGTTACTATGCAGCAACGTGCAACAATAGGGACATTGATGCCATGGCAACCTCGGTCAACCATCGCTACAAAATTTCTGAACTGGCAACACTCTTTGGCCTGTCACATCGAGCCATTCGCTATTATGAAGCTGAAGGATTAATCGCGCCTGAGCGTAAAGGTCAGCAGCGCTTATATCGATATCAAGACTATTTACGCCTGTCTCTTATTGTGAGGGGAAAACGCCTCGGCTTTTCTTTGGCAGAAATGAGAGAGCTTTTTGAACTGTACGACGCGGAAAAAAACACACCACGCGCACTCCAACAAATGATTCAGGCCATTCAGCAACGTCAACGTCGCTTGCAGCAACAACAAGAAGACATCCAAGCCATCATGGACGAGCTCAATCGCGCCGAAACTCAGTGTTATCGTCAACTCAGCAAGTGGAGTCGCCAACCGTCTTCATAAGCGTCATTGCAGAATAGTACAAAAGCTCATACATTTGCGTCGCAAAATGCGACTAAACCGATTCTACTTGTCTTAAAAACACCGGCTTCCCTTGTCCTTACTAGGATACATGGGCATTTAGAAAAGTAGGCACCCCTTTTGCAGTATCTAGATTACTAGACCGATTTATTTGCTCGTCAGGGGGTGCATTATGGCTCAATCTACACCGATTTTGTTTAACGACCGCCACATTCTACCTGGAGGTAGAATTCCGCTTCGTATCCCTGCGGGTAATGCGCTGAATACGCTCGTATTCGCCATGAAGCATGGGTTACCGTTGGGCGTGTGTATGGCGGACAGCAACAGCCAATGGCAACACACCAATATTGGCACCTTTGTCGATATCGAAGACTTCACCACCAGCCAGGAAGATGGATGCTTAGTTGTCACCGCCCGCGGCACTGCACGTTTTTCGATCCAAACTTTTAACCAACAACAGAGCGAGATGCTGTTTGCTTCTGTGAGCGCACTGCCTCGCTGGCCGGATTGTCAAGTAGACGACCAAAGCCAACCCCTTGTCGAGCGATTACAGTCGATGTTTGAACGGTATCCAGAGTTGCAAAAAATGCACCGCCAAACCGAGTTTTCTAACCTGAGCTGGCTGTGTCAGCGTTGGCTAGAATTGCTGCCACTTCCTACTACAGAGAAACAGCAGCTGATGGCCAACAACTCTTGTGGCACCACGCGGGATTACCTTCTTAGCATGATGCAAGATCCGCATTAACGCGGCCAAACAAACGCAAAAGCGGTGACGTGTCGAGCGTCACCCCTTTATCCCCCTATTTTTTAGTGCTGCCTTGCGATTTGGCCTATTCACTTAATTTGGTGGTTTTATAGGCAAGGGTAACCACCACAGTTACCCTTTTTTATTGCCAATTCACAAAACCCTGCCCTGACTTTTACACTTTCGGTCACTTATTCAGTAAACTCAGCGTTTACGTACATAGCACATCGAACGGTTACTCATGACCTTATCGCCTCTTTCTGATCGAACAACCCGCATTGTCGCCATTGGTGGCGGACACGGACTTGGCCGCGTGCTGTCGGCGCTAAGCGAGCATGGCAGTCGTGTCACGGGTATAGTGACTACCACAGATAACGGCGGTTCGACGGGCCGCATCCGTGCTTGCCAAGGCGGGATAGCATGGGGAGATATGCGTAACTGTCTCAATCAACTCATCACGGAACCGTCTGTCGGCTCCATGCTCTTTGAGTACCGTTTTAAAGGTAAAGGGGAATTAAACGGTCACAACCTCGGGAACTTGATCCTAACCGCATTAGATAACCTATCGGTTCGTCCGCTCGAAGCCATTCAGTTGATCCGTGATTTGCTGAATGTAAAAACACATATTCTCCCTATGTCAGAGCACCCGTCTGATCTCGCTGCGCTGACCGCAGATGGGGAGACGGTGGCTGGGGAAACCCATATTGATGAGCTCCCGCAACCTCCCTCAAGACTATTCTTATCACCGACAGTGCCGGCGACTCGCGAGGCCGTTGAAGCGATTGAGTTGGCGGATGTCATTTTGCTCGGACCAGGAAGCTTTCTGACCAGCGTCATGCCCCCATTACTGGTTCCTGAACTCAGTCGCGCTCTCAAACATAGCCAGGCCAAAATCGTCTTTATTCGTAACCTCGGTAAAGAATTGGGACCTGCAGGCGCGATGCCCTTGGCTACCATGCTGGCATGGTGTGAACGAGCGATGGGCGGACGACAAATCGACTGGGTGTTGGGTGAAACGGCAGAGGCAAATTTAGCTGAACGTTATCAACAAAAAGAGGCCCAATTGGCCTCTTCAAATCACAGTTGGCGTCATGACAGAGACAAACTACGTCAAGCTATTGATGAAGTCCTGCTCAACAGCTAAGTCACGGTATGTCGATGCTGTGCCGCGTAGCATATCGGTCAGCTCATCTAAATGATGCGACATCCATTCATCTTGTCCTTGACGGACACGAGATTCGCACTCACGGGCCATTTCCGCTAGATCGTCTGCGCCAAAACTGGCGGCGCTGCTTTTAATCGCATGACTAATTTCTCGTACCTGTTCAATAGACGGTGAGCCTGAAAGCTGAGAATGATATTGGGAAAGCTCATCGCTGAATACCGTTAAAAGAACGGTAACAGTATCTTCCCCTACTTCCAAAGCCAGTCGACGTAATGTTTCAGTGTTCACTGTGGTGGCCATACATCCGCTTCCTATCATTAATTCGCCGCAGTTTTTTGCCAAGCTTGTAATTTTCTATAAATGGTCGAGGGGCTAACTTCCAATAACCCTGCTGCTTGCGGAATGTTGCCATTACAGGCATCAATCGCAACTTCAATGGCACGTTTTTCCGTTTTCCACAGCGGTTCGATATCCGATTTACTGATTGCAGTCAGGTTATCATCACTCTGTTCGCGTGCCGTCAACGTTTGCAGTGCCACCTCTGACCGAGTGTCCGGATGGGACGATGCAATTTCGACACCAGATGCGCGCGCGAAAGGAGGCGGAAGCATTTCGGCAGTGACTTCCTCACCATTGTGCAGCACCACTATATTGCGGATTACGTTCTGGAGTTGGCGAACATTTCCGGGCCAATCATACTCAAGCAATTGTTTTACAACGGCTTCATTGAAGCGACAAAAGTCTTTTCCTTCCTCGGCAGAAAACAGCGCCAACAGGGCATTGGCTATTTCTAGGACATCACTGCCTCTGTCTCTTAATGGTGGAAGCGCGAGAGGGATCACATGGAGTCGGTAGTACAAATCTTCACGAAACTTTCCTTGCTGAACCTCTATCCAAGGATCACGATTTGTGGCGCACACAAAACGGACATCCACTTTTTTTACTTTAGAAGAGCCCACTTTTTGAAATGTGCCGGTTTGGATAAATCGCAGCAATTTGGATTGCAAATCCAAATCCATTTCGCAAATTTCATCCAAAAACAAGGTGCCGCCATCCGCTAACTCAGCTGCCCCATCACGCTCAGCCGCTGCACCTGTAAACGCGCCTTTCACGTGACCAAATAGCTCACTTTCAATCAAGTCTTTAGGAATCGCCGCACAGTTCAAGGCAATGATGGGTTTATTGCTGCGCGTACTTGCCGCATGGATGGCTTCAGCACACACTTCTTTACCCGTACCACTTTCCCCGGTAATAAAGACGGTGGCTTTACTGGGCGCCGCCGATTCTATAACCCGATAGACCGCTTGCATGGGTAAACTGCGACCGATGAAGCCATGATATTCTCCCTCTTGCCGTTCAGACTGCGATTGACTCGCTACTTTTGGCTTGAGTGATTTATTCACCGTCACCCTAAGTTGATCTGCTTCACACGGCTTGATCAGAAAATCGTTGGCACCATTGCGCATCGCATCCACCGCCGCGTCAATAGACCCATGCGCGGTCATAATGATCACCGGCAAACTTGGCGCGTTCGCACGGACATGAGCCAATACGTCGATCCCCGACATATCCGGTAACCGAAGATCGAGTATAATTAGCGCGAGCTGATCACCCTGTTGTGCAAAGAAATTCAGCGCTTCCTGACCCGTCCCAACGATCTCTACCTCCACATCAAGTGGGTTTAGGTAAGATTTGTAAAGGGCAGCCACTGACGCGGTGTCTTCTACCATCAGTATGCGTTTACTGTTTGATAGTGTTGGCATTTGTCCTCCGAGGGTGGCGTCTCGCATCCCATAATCGATGAAATTGTTATGCGTCACGCTCATGATGATCGCACGAGCGTATGCGAAATGCGTTGCATTATGCAATCACATTTGCAGCTTAATGATAACAACTCACTAAAACCACACGGTTTGTCCATGTAAAGCCGCATTATAATAGTTGGCACGCTGAATGCATAATAGAGGATGACCCTTTTGGGGTCACCTAGCCAACTGACGTTGTTTGTGAGTACATGCTCACTGAAACACTACAGCCAACCTGTCGTTTTAGGTTGGCTTTTTTTTATTTAGCTATTCGCGATAAACTGCTCTCGCAGCACTTGAATTTGATCGCGTAATTGTGCCGCGCTTTCGAACTCTAAGTTTTGCGCCGCTTCATACATCTGTCCTTCCAGCTTCTTAATCTGAGCATCAATGGCTTGAGGCGATTGCAGTGTATAATCTGCATCCGGCTCTGCCACAGCGCGAAGCGACTTCATGGCTGGCTTACCTTTCTTCACGCGTTTGCCCGCCGCCATTTCCATCACGTCCATGACTTTTTTATTCAGTTTCTGCGGGGTGATGCCATGTTCATTATTATAGGCAATTTGTTTAGCTCGACGTCGCTCGGTTTCATCAATCGCGCGCTTCATCGACTTTGTAATACTATCGCCATATAAAATCGCTTTACCATGGAGGTTACGCGCCGCCCGCCCAATGGTTTGAATCAAAGAACGCTCCGAGCGCAAGAAGCCTTCTTTATCGGCATCCAAAATAGCGACCAGTGAGACTTCTGGCATATCGAGTCCCTCACGAAGCAAGTTAATCCCGACCAATACGTCGAACTCCCCCAAGCGTAAGTCACGAATGATTTCCATACGTTCCACCGTATCAATATCAGAATGAAGATACCGAACGCGAACACCATGCTCTTGCATATATTCAGTCAGATCTTCGGCCATGCGTTTGGTGAGCGTAGTCACTAACACCCGCTCGTCACGTTCTCGGCGTGCTCGAACCTCGGAAAGCAAATCGTCGACCTGCGTCGCGACAGGCCGTACCTCAATCTCAGGATCAATCAGGCCGGTAGGACGCACTACTTGATCAATCACATCTCCCGCGGACTTCTCAAGCTCATAATTACCCGGCGTTGCGGAGACATAGACCGTTTGCGGTGCCAGGGCTTCAAACTCATCAAATTTTAGCGGACGATTATCAAGTGCTGATGGCAACCTAAAGCCATAATCCACGAGGGTTTCTTTTCTTGAGCGGTCGCCTTTAAACATTGCCCCGATTTGAGAGACAGTCACGTGCGACTCATCGATAATCAAAAGTCCATCCGCAGGCAGATAATCGAACAGCGTCGGAGGCGGCTCACCTTCAGCGCGTCCACTCAGATAGCGCGAATAGTTTTCAATCCCTGAGCAATAACCCAACTCGTTCATCATTTCGATATCGAACTGCGTCCGCTGAGTAATGCGCTGCTCTTCAAGAAGTTTGTTATTGTCGAGCAGATACTTTTTCCGCTCAGCAAGCTCAACCTTGATTTTCTCGACCGCATCCAAAATCCGCTCTCGTGGTGTGACATAATGCGTTTTGGGATAAATCGTACACCGCGGAATATCTCTAGCACTGACTTGGCCAGTTAAGGGGTCAAACACGCTAATGGTTTCAACTTCATCATCAAATAGCTCAACGCGGATGGCATCTTGATCAGACTCGGCGGGGAAAATATCAATGACTTCACCGCGCACCCGAAACGTGCCACGCTCAAACGCGAGATCGTTGCGCGTATACTGAAGCTCGGCGAGCCGCTTTAAGATAGTACGCTGATCGAGCAAGTCGCCTCGGCGAATATGCAGCATCATTTTTAAATAAGAATCGGGATCCCCCAAACCGTAAATAGCCGACACAGAGGCCACGATTACCACATCGCGTCGCTCCATCAGCGCCTTGGTGGCAGAGAGTCGCATCTGCTCTACGTGATCGTTTATGGATGCATCTTTCTCAATAAAAGTATCGGTAGAGGGCACATAGGCTTCCGGCTGATAGTAGTCGTAGTAGGAAACAAAATACTCAACCGCATTATCAGGGAAAAACTCTCTCATCTCTCCATAAAGTTGCGCCGCTAATGTTTTGTTAGGGGCAAGGATCATGGTCGGACGGTTAAGCTCAGCAATCACATTCGCCATGGTGAAGGTTTTTCCCGACCCCGTGACCCCTAACAAGGTCTGATGTGCAAGCCCAGCTTCCAACCCCTCACATAATTTATTGATTGCTTCTGGTTGATCACCGGATGGTTGGAATGAAGAACGAAGAGAAAATGTTTTACTCATCAAGCTATCCTTTTGGGCCACAAGCCAATCACGCTATTGTCCGGACTCACTTTGTCGAGTCAATCTGTCGAGCCATTTTACCAAAGCGAACGACAAATCGATCTTTTTTATCCATAAACGTTGACCTTAAAAAACGACCTAGATAGACTGTCTATCCGCTTTAGGAAATCCCCGCTAAAGACACTTTCAAAACGCCAGTATCTAGGCAAAATCATCGATGTTTTCGATAATCTATCCCCGCTATTCACTCATCGTTTATTTTTCATACCGTGCATAAACACGCACCGCTCTTCGTTTTCATCACTCTTCAAAAATTAAAAATCGCGAAATTTCAGTACTCTATAGGTTAACCATATAAGTTTAATTATGATCAATTGCATAAAATCAACACTATAATGATTTCCTCAAGATCTGCACACACACTTATCCACAGATTTTGTGGGTAACTCTACAGAGGCCTTGCGTACTCTGCCTTCTCACAAGTCAAGACATACCATGCAAGCCAAAGCTGCAAAACTTACCGTTTTGTGCGAATTGTCAACATATAGCGTTTACCTTTTCAGCATTCAGTCAAAAAGGTCAAAATTCTTCACTGCATCCCGTTGACACCCCTAAATCTGCTCGCTAAGATTCGCCCCGCTTTCAAGGCAATTCCCCCTTAGTTCAGTTGGTAGAACGGCGGACTGTTAATCCGTATGTCGCAGGTTCGAGTCCCGCAGGGGGAGCCAATTTTTGTGAAAAGCTATGCGTTGCGCATTACCTGTACCACTTCTGCTACGCAGAATATGTCGCAGGACTAGGCGTCCCCGTTGAGTACCGAGCGGGAGCCACTTTTCATCACATGGTGAACGTTATTCTTGAAAAGCAATTCCCCCATAGTTCAGTTGGTAGAACGGCGGACTGTTAATCCGTATGTCACTGGTTCGAGTCCAGTTGGGGGAGCCAATTTTATGTCCGATGACAGACTTAGTTATTCAAGCTAATCGTTCCGCAATGCGGAATATGTCACTGGGCTAGGCGTACCCAACTAGGCGTTCCCGATGACTCCAGTTGGGGGAGCCAATATCAAAAAATCTGTTCCCCCTTAGTTCAGTTGGTAGAACGGCGGACTGTTAATCCGTATGTCGCAGGTTCGAGTCCCGCAGGGGGAGCCACCTTACTTATCACATTGAGACTGTCTGTAAGTGTTTATCCTATCTGCTGCGCAGATTATGTCGCAGGACTAGGCGTCCCCGTTGACTGCCGCAGGGGGAGCCACCTTCTTTATCACATCGATACTGTCTGTAAGTGTTTATCCTATCTGCTGCGCAGATTATGTCGCAGGACTAGGCGTCCCCGTTGACTCCCGCAGGGGGAGCCATCTTCTTTATCACATCGATACTGTCTGTAAGTGTTTAATCTATCTGCTACGCAGATTATGTCGCAGGACTAGGCGTCCCCGTTGACTCCCGCAGGGGGAGCCATCTTCTTTATCACATCGATACTGTCTGTAAGTGTTTAATCTATCTGCTACGCAGATTATGTCGCAGGACTAGGCGTCCCCGTTGACTCCCGCAGGGGGAGCCACCTTCTTTATCACATCGATACTGTCTGTAAGTGTTTATCCTATCTGCTGCGCAGATTATGTCGCAGGACTTTCTCAATCACTCTCCAAGCCGCTGCGCTTTTTTGCACCACCACAAAACTGATCGTCTTATTGTTCCATCCACTACCCTCAAGTAAGCGTTGTGATGGTCCGTTACGCAGTCCTTACACGAGCCAACACAAAAACCCTGCTTTACAGCGGTTGTTATAGCCGCGCCAAAGGCCGATAATAGGCAGATCACAAAAACATTAAATGATTAAACAGCATGGCTGAGTATTTGTTGCTTTTAGTGGGCACGGTATTGGTCAACAACTTCGTACTGGTGGAGTTTTTGGGCCTGTGTCCATTTATGGGCGTTTCAAAAAAACTGGAAACTGCAATAGGTATGGGTCTCGCAACGACGTTTGTACTGACCCTTGCCTCGGTGAGCTCATATTTGGTTGAAACCTATATACTGGTCCCACTTGAGCTGGGTTATCTGCGAACACTGAGTTTTATCTTGGTCATCGCGGTTGTTGTGCAATTTACCGAAATGGTGGTGCACAAAACCAGTCCCACTCTGTATCGCTTGCTCGGCGTATTCCTGCCTTTAATTACGTCGAACTGTGCCGTTCTTGGGGTCGCACTGCTTAATATCAAGCAACAACACAGCTTTATCGAGTCCATCATCTATGGGTTCGGCGCGGCCTGTGGTTTCTCGCTGGTGCTGGTGCTTTTTGCTGCCATGCGTGAGCGTATTGCGGCCGCTGACGTACCCGCTCCATTTCGTGGCGCCTCCGTGGCAATGATCACGGCCGGGTTAATGTCTCTCGCCTTTATGGGCTTTACAGGATTGGTGAAGTTGTCATGAGTGGAATTGTTATTGCCGTTGTGGTTCTTGCGGCACTGGCAGCCATCTTTGGTGCCATCCTCGGTTTTGCATCGATCCGCTTTAAAGTGGATGCCGACCCAATCGTGGATCAAATTGACGCGATTTTACCCCAAACCCAATGCGGCCAATGTGGCTATCCGGGCTGCCGTCCTTATGCCGAGGCCATTGCAAACGGCGACGATATTAATAAGTGCCCGCCAGGCGGCCAACAAACCATTGAGAACTTAGCCGACTTGATGGGGGTCGAAGCAACAGAACTGGCGCATGACGAAGAAAAAAGCGTCAAAAAAGTCGCCTTTATCCACGAAGAAGACTGTATTGGGTGCACCAAGTGTATCCAAGCCTGTCCAGTGGATGCCATCGTGGGTAGCACAAAAGCGATGCATACCGTTATCGAGCAAGACTGTACCGGTTGTGACCTGTGTGTAGCCCCTTGCCCCACGGATTGTATTGAAATGATTCCGGTACAAGACACACCGGAGACTTGGAAGTGGAAACTGGAACAAATTCCTGTGGTTGACGTAACAAATAAACAGGGAGCACAAGCTTGATGTCAAGCCTTATTGAGCAAATCAAACACGGCCAAGTTTGGGACTTCCATGGCGGCATTCATCCTCCTGAAAACAAAAAACAGTCCAATCACAGTGCCATTCTACCGGTAGCCATGCCAGAAACCTTGGTGCTTCCGCTTAAACAACACATTGGCAGCAAGGGTAAACTTCTGGTCAAGGTTGGCGATCAGGTCTTAGCCGGCCAACCACTGACCGAAGCCGATATGCAGCAATGCGTTCCCATCCATGCCCCAACGTCAGGAAAAGTGATCGCGATTGAAGAGAGAACCATCGCGCACCCATCGGGCTTATCGGATCAATGTGTGGTTATCGCACCGGATGGCAAAGATACTTGGGGACCAAAGCCACATTTACGGCAATATCGCGAACAAGCTCCAGAACAGCTGATCAACCACATTCGTGCCATGGGTATTGCCGGCATGGGAGGTGCAGGCTTCCCGACTGCACGCAAATTACAAAGTGGCGTCGCCCGCACCGAGATCCTGATTATCAATGCAGCAGAGTGCGAGCCTTACATCACGGCAGATGATCGTTTGATGCAAGATTGTGCCAACGAAATCATCACCGGCACCCAGATCCTCATGCATATTGTCAAACCAAAACTTGCCGTGATTGGTATTGAGGACAATAAACCCGAGGCCATCGCGGCATTAAAAGCAGCGGCAGCACAAGCTGAGCAAGAGATCTTAATTCAAGTGGTGCCCACCAAGTACCCATCAGGTGGTGAAAAGCAACTGATCAAACTGATCACGGGTAAGGAAGTACCGGCCAAAGCGTTTCCCGCCAGTATTGGTGTGCTGATGCAAAACATCGGAACGACCTACGCGATTAAGCGTGCGGTGATCGATGGCGAGCCCTTGATTCAACGTGTGGTCACCCTTACAGGGAAAACGTTACAAACGCAGCAGAACCGCTGGGCATTATTAGGTACACCCATTGCGTTTTTGCTTGCCCAGCATGGCTACAAGCAAGATAAAAAATTACCCCGTGTGATTATCGGCGGCCCTATGATGGGCTTTACGGCACCTCATGACGAGGTTCCTGTGACCAAAACCACTAACTGTATATTGGTCCCCACTCGCCGAGAAATCGCCCCAGCTCAACAGGAAATGGCCTGTATTCGCTGTAGCGCCTGTGCTGATGCCTGCCCTGTTAATTTACTTCCTCAGCAATTGCAGTGGTACGCCAAAGATCAAGACTACGACAAATGCCAAGATTACGATTTATTTGACTGTATCGAGTGTGGAGCTTGTGCGTACGTGTGCCCAAGCGAAATCCCCTTGGTGCAATACTATCGCCAAGCAAAAGCTGAAATACGTGAAATAGAAGCAGAGAAAGAGGCCGCCGAGCGCGCACGTCAGCGCTTTGAGGCTAAAAAAGCACGTATGGAGCGCGAAAAGCAAGAGCGTGAAGAGCGACACCGCCAAGCTGCAGAACGCCGTAAGCAAGCCGCTCAGCAGAATGCAGGTAACAATGATGCGCTCGCAGCTGCTGTTGAGCGTGTTAAAGCGAAAAAAGCCGCCCAGCAAAACAGTGACGTAAAACCTGCCGTTGCAGCAGCCATTGCTCGCGCTAAAGCAAAACAAGCGGAAGCCGCTAAGGCGGGACAAGAAACACCCGACAACAGCGAAATGATGAAGCTGCGAGAGGCACGCAAGCAGCAGGCTCGTGAGCGAAAAGCAGCAAAAGCTGCCGCAACGCCTGTAGACGCAGAGCAAAACAGCGAAAAGAAAGATGCAGTCGCCGCTGCCATCGCCCGCGCCAAAGCACGCAAAGCGGCTGAGCAATCCGATGCGCCTGCGAAACCCGCTTCTGCGACATCAGACAGCAGCGATGCGGGTGATAAAAAAGCGGCGGTCGCAGCGGCCGTCGCCCGTGCCAAAGCGCGCAAAGCGGCACAGCAATCCGATGCGCCTTCGGAACCCACTTCCGCGGCACCGGAAAGCAGCGATGCGGGTGATAAAAAGGCTGCGGTGGCCGCAGCCGTCGCCCGTGCTAAAGCCCGTAAAGCAGCACAGCAATCCGATGCGCCTGCTAAACCCGCTTCCGCTACGTCAGACAGCACCGATACAGGAGATAAAAAAGCGGCGGTGGCCGCGGCCGTTGCCCGCGCCAAAGCACGCAAAGCGGCTGAGCAATCCGATGCGCCTGCTAAACCCGCTTCCGCGGCACCAGGCAGCACTGATGCGGGTGATAAAAAAGCTGCAGTCGCAGCGGCCGTTGCCCGCGCCAAAGCACGCAAAGCGGCTGAGCAATCCGATGCGCCTGCGGAACCCGCTTCCGCGACACCAGACAGCACTGATGCGGGTGATAAAAAAGCTGCAGTCGCAGCAGCCGTTGCCCGTGCCAAAGCGCGTAAAGCAGCACAGCAAGAATCAACGGATAGTGAGGCGAGTCATCAAGCGTCTACACCATCCGCTGAGCCACAAAATGACAAGAAAGCAGCTGTCGCAGCCGCCGTTGCGCGCGCTAAAGCGAGAAAAGCTGCCCAACAAACCAGTGAAGATAAGGAATAATTGCCGTGGCGTTTTTTATTGCTAGCTCTCCGCACGCCCACAACAAGCGCTCAACCAGTCAAATCATGCTTACAGTCCTTCTGTGTGCACTACCTGGTTTGGCGGCCCAGTGGTACTTCTTTGGTTGGGGAGTCATCATTCAGTTGGCACTTGCCATCTCGACAGCATGGGCAGCTGAAGCGGTCGTTATGCGACTTCGTCAACGCCCCCCGCTTGCTTATTTGCGTGATAATAGTGCGCTACTCACTGCATTTCTGCTCGCTGTGGCCATTCCACCGCTCGCGCCTTGGTGGGTCATCGTGATTGGTACGCTGTTTTCAATCATTGTAGCGAAGCATATTTATGGCGGCTTGGGACAGAATCTATTCAACCCTGCCATGGTTGGCTATGTGGTGCTTTTGATCTCATTTCCTGTGCAAATGACCACTTGGCTTCCGCCAGAGAGTCTCGCCGCCTATCCACTCACCTTAGGCGATGCTTTATCTGCAATTTTCAGTGGTTTCACCTTAGACGGCTTTAGCGTTAACCAATTACGCATGACCGCTGATGGCGTCACTATGGCCACGCCTCTCGATACGATTAAAACAGCACTCGCTGGGGGTAAAACGGTCAGCGAAGCGCTTCAACAGCCTATTTTCAGTGCCATTGCTGGCGAAGGGTGGGCATGGGTAAATGCCCTATATTTGGTGGGCGGATTGGTGCTAATTCAACGTGGCATCATCAACTGGCATATTCCAGTTGCCATGCTCTCCGCCTTGCTGACATGCGCTTTAATCGGCCATTTGATCGCGCCCGACCAATTAGCCTCTCCGCTCATTCACCTCTTGTCGGGGGCAACCATGCTCGGCGCTTTTTTTATCGCCACGGATCCAGTTTCTGCCTCCACCACTGATAAAGGGCGTTTGTGGTTCGGCGGTATTATTGGGGTATTGGTTTTCTTAATTCGTACTTGGGGCGGTTATCCAGACGGTGTGGCTTTCGCCGTGATTATCGCCAACTTGTGCGTCCCTTTGATTGATTATTACACCAAGCCACGTACCTATGGCCACACCCATAAACGTGCAGAGAAGAAGTCACAATCATGATTGAAACCATTCGCAAACACGGTGGGATCCTTGCGATAGCGGCACTGCTCTCCACCGCGTTAGTTGCTATTACACATGCGCTCACCGAAGACACGATTCAAGAGCAACAACAAAGACAGTTGGCGAAGGCCCTGAACCAAGTGATCCCTGAATCGATGCACGACAACGCCTTACACAAGACCTGTCGCTTGATTCAAAATACCGATGCATTAGGTACCGACGAAGCACAGCCTTTTTACGTTGCCACCCAAAATGACACAGTCACCGCAGTGGCCATTCAAGCCATTGCTCCCGATGGTTACAATGGCGCGATTAGCGTGCTCATTGGGATGGATGCCACCAGCCATAACGTATTGGGTGTGCGTGTTCTTGCCCACAATGAAACACCAGGGCTGGGTGATAAAGTCGATATTCGTGTTTCAGACTGGGTTCAAAGCTTTGCGGGTAAAAAAGTGACGGCAGAGAACGATAATCGGTGGGCCGTGCGCAAAGATGGCGGACAATTCGACCAATTTACCGGCGCGACAATCACGCCTCGAGCCGTGGTAAAAGCGGTGAAAAAGGCAGCTTGGTTTGTCAGCCAGAATCAAGATGTACTGATCAATCAGCCCGTTAATTGTGGAGGTCAATGATGAACACCGCCCATAAAGAGTTGATGAAAAACGGCTTGTGGAGTAACAACCCAGCCTTCGTACAACTTTTAGGCCTATGCCCGCTGTTAGCAGTATCAGCAACCGTCACCAATGCCCTCGGATTGGGGGTGGCGACCCTCGCGGTTCTCGTCGGCTCAAACCTCATTGTATCTGTGATTCGAGATTGGGTACCCAAAGAGGTCCGTATCCCGATTTTCGTGATGGTCATTGCCTCTTTGGTAACTTGTGTTCAGTTGGTGATGAATGCCTATGCCTTTGGCCTTTACCAATCACTAGGGATTTTTATCCCATTAATCGTCACCAACTGCATCATTATTGGTCGTGCAGAGGCCTTTGCCTCTAAAAACCCGGTGGGACTGTCAATCAGTGATGGCTTTTGGATGGGGACAGGAATGACAGCCGCTCTCGTGATTCTTGGCGCCATCCGCGAAATACTGGGCAACGGCACCTTATTTGATGGTGCTGACCTATTGCTCGGGGACTGGGCCGCTGCGCTCAGGATTGAGATTTTTCAATTTGACACCAGCTTTTTGCTCGCCATTTTGCCCCCCGGCGCTTTCCTTGCGGTCGGGTTTCTCATTGCGCTGAAAAATATTATTGATAAGCACTTGGCCAGCAAAACAGAAAAAGACCAAAAACCTGTTATCGAGCGCGCGCGGATCACAGGGAATCAGTAACTGAGTAGCACGATGAACAAACAAAAGCGTCAAGAGATACTAGAACGACTGAGAGACAATAACCCTAACCCTCAAACGGAGTTGAACTGGTCAACTCCTTTTGAGTTGCTTATTGCAGTGTTACTCTCAGCACAAGCAACAGACGTGAGCGTAAATAAAGCCACGGCAAAGCTCTATCCGGTAGCCAATACACCACAGGGGTTACTGGATTTAGGCGTTGAAGGCGTTAAACAGTACATCAAGACCATCGGGCTGTTTAACTCAAAAGCAGAAAACGTGATTAAAACCTGTCGCATCTTGGTCGAAAAACACCAAGGCGAAGTGCCTGAAAACAGAGAAGCCTTGGAAGCCCTTCCCGGTGTCGGGCGTAAAACGGCCAACGTGGTACTCAATACGGCATTTGGTTGGCCCACTATTGCGGTCGATACGCATATTTTCCGCGTCTCGAATCGCACCAAGTTTGCCGTGGGCAAAAACGTGAACGACGTAGAAGAAAAGCTGCTCAAGGTGGTGCCAAAAGAATTCAAAGTTGATGTTCATCATTGGCTTATTCTGCATGGACGCTACACCTGCCTGGCGCGCAAGCCGCGCTGCGGGAGTTGCATCATTGAAGATCTGTGTGAATACAAAGAGAAAGTCTACCCCGAAAGCTAACCGCTACAGGTTAGTGACTGGTAAACGAAAAAAGGAGCAACGTCATGTCGAACGGCAGAATTTTACATACCATGATCCGTGTAGGAGACCTTGATCGTGCCATCAAGTTCTACACTGAGGTGATGGGAATGCGCCTACTGCGCACCAATGAAAATGAGCAATACAAATATAGTTTGGCTTTTGTCGGCTACAGTGATGAATCTGAAGGGGCGGTGATTGAGCTCACTTATAACTGGGGCGAGAGCGACTATGATCATGGCAACGCATTTGGTCATATCGCTATTGGTGTCGACGACATCTACGCGACCTGTGAGCAAATCCGTCAGGCTGGTGGAAACATTACCCGTGAGCCAGGTCCAGTAAAAGGTGGCAGTACTGAAATTGCCTTTGTGACTGACCCAGACGGTTACAAGCTCGAGCTGATCCAGAACAAAAGCGCGTCTGCCGGCCTAAACGGCTAACTCACGCGGTTAATTACCACGATTTACGCCGTGGTGAGAATAGAAAGCCCAGCGGTCATGCTGGGCTTTTTGACATTCAATCAGGGCTACAGCAAGGTCCGTCCTAAAGAGATCACCACGCGTCGGTTCTTGCTTCGTCCAATCGGGTCGTTATTGTCTGCAATTGGACGTCGCTCCCCATAGGCTTCCACCGTAATCCTATCTTCAGGAAGTCCAAGAGACGTAAAATAGTCGCGTAACTTTTTGGCGCGCCGTTCAGACATTTGCTGATTAGCGGCACGTGTTCCGCGGGAGTCCGAATACGTTGCCACAAGGATAAGATCGATATCATCACTGTAACGAACAAACTCTGCGATCTGTGTCAGGCGCTGCATACTCGCTTTCGTCAGTTCATCACTGTTTTCTTGATACCGCAGCACCGTAAATGAAATATCTTCAAACGCATACGGCAGTAGGCTATTTAAGCAACGGCTAAACTCATGATATGGCGCACCAAACGCCACCGCAGACAGCGCAATATCAACACGCTGCTGTTGTCGTTGCCAATCTTGAAAGCTAAAGGTAGGGAATCGCCCATCTTCTAACTCACTGAGCATCGCCCATGCCGTTTGTCCGCCAACATAACCATCAAATTGCTTGAAGAACTTCAGTTGATCCATATATTTCGCCGGCTCACCAGGCATCCAGTCTGCGGGCATAGAGAGCAAAGAAACGTCTGCGGTTTTTCCCATCGGACGCTGCATATCGAGTTCAAAGTCTAAATTCATCTCTTTACTGGCGCGAGAGGTAAATGAGGCTTGCCCATAACGAGGAATGATGTGCTCCAAGCGACACTCAATCGGCGTATCTATGGTGACCGTCCAGTTGGATTCCCCTAACGGCGCGACGTAAAGCTTGTTTGCCCATGCGGGTAAGGCCAGCCATAGCCCGCTGACTGCAACCATTATCCCGAACACCGACGGGCGACTCATTGTCCTAAAAACCGATTTTCGCATCATACTCTCTTTACGCTTTAGCGCAGTGTGTAACTTAAGATATCGACGTGAGTCACGCCGACTTTAGCTTAACGCCGCGATTTGCGATAATCACGCTTTTATTCTTCCCAGTAAAGTGACGACTGCATGAGCCAAGATCTCGATCCAAATAGCCTTAAAGCCCGTTTCCGCGGCTATTTTCCTGTTGTTGTGGACGTAGAAACCGCAGGATTTAACGCAAAAACCGATGCTTTGTTAGAAATCTGCGCCGTCACCCTAAAAATGGATGAACAAGGCTGGCTGACACCAGATAAAACCATTCACTTTCATGTCACGCCATTTGAAGGCGCAAACCTTGAGCCAGCGGCGCTCGAATTTACTGGCATTCGAGACCCATTTAGCCCACTGCGTGGCGCGGTTGATGAAGGAGAAGCACTGCGCGAGATTTTCAAGCTGATCCGTAAAGAGCAAAAGGCGGCAGAGTGCCAGCGCGCGATCATGGTCGCCCACAATGCAAACTTTGATCATAGCTTCGTCATGGCCGCCGCTGAACGCGCGCAATTAAAGCGCAACCCTTTCCATCCTTTCGCGACATTTGATACAGCGGCACTCAGTGGGCTTGCGCTCGGACAAACGGTATTAGCAAAAGCCTGCCAAGCCGCTGAGATTGCATTCGACAATAAAGAAGCACATAGCGCCCTTTATGATACTGAGCGCACCGCAGAGCTCTTCTGTGAGATAGTTAATCGCTGGAAACGCCTAGGCGGCTGGCCACTAGCCATCACGTCCGAGAACAGCGATGCATCGACGGCATCGGAGACCTAAGATTATCCATGCATGAGGCGACCCAATCGGGTCGCTTTTTTCACCCAGACACCTTCCCTCGACTTTAGGCTCTTAAGCTTTAAATACGCCCTATTCATTTTGTTAACAATATGTTTGCCATCACATTTTTGCGATCTGGTTGTCACCTAACCTTAACGCTTCCACAAAGAGAATTTAAACAGGCACACAAAGCATGCGCAACAAAGCACAGCAAGAAAAAAGGCGTAAAATCAATAAGTATTTTAATAAATCATTGAGTAGAGTTTTTACTTAAAACGTCCAATACAAACGCATGCTAACAATTCTCGCATATCACTTAGCTTTCCCTTTTGAAACCTCCCTTTAACAAATGGCAAATCGGTGCCACTATTAGGTGTGAATAACATCCGACCACTTTTGTAGCCCAGAGAACATGGGCACGGAAGGGGGCGGCCCTAAAGGACAAGAAGCTAAATAATCAAGGAGTGAGGCGCGCTATGTCATCACTATTTAAAAAATCGCTAGTGGCAACCAGTTTATCTTTGCTAGCCGTGCAAGCTCATAGTGCCGGCTTCCAAGTGTCAGAGACCTCGGTATCCGGTTTAGGGCGAGCCTTTGCCGGTGAAGCCGCGATTGCGGATAATGCCGCAGTCGGCGCACGAAACGCTGCCGCCCTAACCCGCTTCAATACCACCGCGTTTTCGGGTGGTTTAAGTATCATTGACCCAGATGTGCATGCGGACGTTCAAAGCGCAAACAATGGTGCAGTATCAAAAGCAGCTCTAGAAGCTCTAGGAATGTCTACAGAAGCGAAAGATATAGCGCCAACCGAGTACGTACCTAGCTTCCATTTAATCCATCCTATCGATGACCAAATTGTTGTTGGCTTTTCCGCCTTCTCTAATTTTGGCCTATCTACCGAATATCCTAAAGATTTTGCGGCTGGTGTGGGTGCTGGGGATACAGCACTCGTCACGATGAATTTCAACCCTAACATCGCATACAAAATTAACGAACAATGGAGTGTCGGCGCGGGCATTAGCGCAATTTATGCAGATGCAGAGTTGAATCGATTTGCTGGTGCCGCTGCGGGAACACCCTCATTGCCTGGTACATCTTCAGCAACGGATCGCATCGCGCACCTCAAAGGTGATGGCTGGGGTTTTGGATGGAACCTTGGTGCTCTATGGGAAGTTAACGAAGATAATCGCTTCGGACTTTCTTATCGTTCACAGTCTGATATTACCCTTGAGGGTAACTATGAAGGGCTAGCCACAGCTTCTGTAGGCAAGCCTGGACAATCAGTATCAGGCGAACTTGAGCTAAACCTCCCCGAAATCATTGAGTTTTCAGGCTTCCACCAGCTTAACCAACAGATCGCACTACACTATAGTGCTATGTATATCGGATGGGATAGCTTCCAAGAGTTAAAGGCGACTAGCTCTCCATCAAACTGTAATGACGGCACCGCCGGGCAGTGTTTGCAAAAAGATGAAAACTGGGATAACAGCTGGCGCTATGCGTTGGGTGCCACCTATACCATGGACAACCACTGGGCGTTCCGAGCGGGTTATGCGTATGACGAGAGTCCTGTAAACGCTAAAGATCGCACACTGAGCATTCCTGACTCTGATCGTCATTGGTGGAGTCTAGGTGCAACCTATACTGCAAATGACAACCTTTCTATTGATGCTGGATTTGCGTACTTGGACGGAGAGCAGGTAGACGGAAGCGAGGATGGCTTTGCTTTCTCAGCCGGTGGTGACGCGTATATCTACGGGTTGCAGCTGAACTACTTGTTCTAACCTCAATCAGCAAATACTCGTATCAAACGGCCAGCTTTATGTTGGCCGTTTTTTTGTTCGTGTCGAAGTAATAAAAATCTTTTCTGCTGCAGAAATCAACCTGCCAAATAGGTAGACAACCAAACAAACTGGCAAGCCAATTTTTTAGCGCTTTAGCGACCTTCACTTTTTTTGATGAAATAAAATAACAAAAAAAGTCGATTCCCCCTCGACACAGACAAATTTTTGCGCAAACTGGGTGGCTTAATTACAAAACCATAGATAGACCCCGCAGCTTAGCTGCAGTCACAATGCCCATAACAGGAAAGTTTTCATGAACCCGGTAGTTATTTCGGTCTGTGTCATGCTGGCACTGGCGCTAATGCGCGTCAATGTCGTGGTTGCGTTGACATTTAGCGCCGTCTTAGGTGGATTGGTTGGCGGCTTGAGCTTGTCAGACACCATCAGCGCCTTTGAAGGTGGATTAGGTGGTGGCGCCACTATTGCTCTAAGTTATGCCATGCTTGGCACATTTGCCGTAGCAATTAGCCGTTCGGGGATCACAGATGTGCTCGCCCATGCGGTCATCCGTAAACTCAATGCACGCCCAACCGACGCTGCGACAACCACATTCAAGTATCTTGTCTTAATTTTACTCGGCTTACTCGCCATTTCGTCTCAGAACGCGATCCCCGTACACATTGCATTTATTCCTATTGTGATCCCACCGTTACTGCATGTGTTCCAACGCTTAAAGCTCGATCGCCGTTTGGTAGCTTGTGTGCTGACCTTCGGTTTGATTATGCCGTATATGGTGTTACCCGTTGGCTTTGGTGGCATCTTTTTGAACAACATTTTGCTCAAAAACCTGAATGAAAATGGCCTCGATGTGGTTGCCGCTCAAGTACCAACCGCAATGTTGCTTCCCGCCGCTGGCATGGTCGTGGGCTTACTGATCGCCACTTTTATTAGCTATCGCAAGCCACGGCAGTATCAGGAAGGCGCAATTCTCGATGCCGAACCTGAAAACAATCAGGTTGAGTCTCGTAATCTTTGGGTCGCTGGCGTCGCAATTATCGCCGCCCTAAGCGTTCAGTTGATGGCAGGCTCAATGATTGTGGGCTCATTAGCAGGCTTTATGGTATTTACCTTTGGCGGCGTGATCCGCTGGAAAGACACCCAAGATGTGTTCACCAAAGGGGTCCACATGATGGCCATGATCGGCTTTATCATGATCACGGCGGCGGGATTTGCGGCGGTGATGAAGGCCACCGGCGGCGTTGAATCGCTCGTCAGCTCCTTATCTGGCTCAATTGGCGACAACAAGCCGCTAGCCGCGTTTCTGATGTTGGTCGTTGGCTTGTTGGTGACCATGGGCATTGGCTCATCGTTCTCGACCATTCCGATTATCGCAACCATCTATGTGCCATTGTCTTTGGCGTTTGGTTTCTCACCAATGGCGACTATCGCATTGGTCGGCACGGCTGCCGCGCTTGGTGATGCGGGCTCCCCGGCATCCGACTCGACTTTAGGTCCAACATCAGGGCTCAATGCCGACGGACAGCACGAGCATATTTGGGATACAGTGGTTCCTACCTTTATCCACTATAACCTACCTCTGATTGCCTTTGGCTGGTTAGCGGCGATGGTGCTGTAATCGCAAAGGCCTCTGTCAGCGATAAAAAAGCCACGTTTCTCAACGTGGCTTTTTGCGTACTTCAGCGAATGTGTGTCTTCTCAATCACTCATTTTCGCTCGCGTCACGACGCTCTGCCGCTTCTTTGACGAGTGGCTGTAACTCACCCTTTTGGAACATTTCCAAAATAATGTCACAACCGCCGACTAATTCACCCTCAACCCAAAGCTGTGGAAAGGTTGGCCACTGGGCATAAACGGGGAGTTCAGCGCGGATATCTGGGTTTTGGAGTACGTCTACATAAGCAAACTTTTCGCCACATGCCATCAGCGCTTGTGATGCTTGTGATGAAAAACCACAACTTGGCAGCTTAGGAGAGCCTTTCATATACAGCAGAATCGCATTTTCTTCGATTTGCTGCTTAATCTTATCAATCGTTTCCATTGCTTCCTCGAACACTGTCTTTGAGTCTTACCCTTGATTCTACTTGCTAACCGATTGGAAAAAAATGCCTAAATCCATTGTGGGATTAGCAACAAAAATTTTGCCGCCATCCTTTTAATAAAGTAAAAACTTGCTAAACTAGGCGGAGCAAAACGAAAAAGAGTAGCCACACCGCCATGGGGTCATGTTTTACAGCGGTATCAGCTGAGAACATTCCCTCTTTAGAGAATGTCGGTGTCGGACTACAGGAAGCACTCCCCATATAAAAACGGAGATATAAGCAATGTCATTCCAACTACCTGAACTGCCTTACGCGAAAGACGCGCTAGAGCCACACATTTCAAAAGAAACCCTCGAGTATCACTATGGCAAACACCACAACACTTACGTGGTTAAGCTCAATGGTCTGATCGAAGGGACTGAATTCGAAGGTAAATCACTTGAAGACATCATCAAAACCTCTTCAGGCGGTGTCTTCAACAACGCAGCTCAAGTGTGGAACCACACCTTCTATTGGCATTGCCTAAGCCCGAACGGTGGTGGCGAGCCAACTGGTGAGCTAGCAGACGCAATCAACAAAGCGTTTGGCTCTTTCGAAGAGTTCAAAACTCAGTTCACTACCTCAGCAGTGAACAACTTTGGCTCTGGCTGGACTTGGCTGGTCAAAAAAGCGGACGGTTCTGTGGCAATCGTGAACACCTCAAATGCCGAAACACCAGTGACTCACGACGGTGAAACGCCACTGATGACTGTTGATGTTTGGGAACACGCTTACTACATCGATTACCGTAACGTACGTCCAGATTACATGGCTGCGTTCTGGAAACTGATCAACTGGGAATTTGTCGCGAAAAACTTCGCCGCTTAATGACCTAACGTCACATACCCAGTCAGAAGGAGGCGGATATCGCCTCCTTTTTTATGGTTCATATTCAGTATGACACACTGGCGACAGTGAGCTGGCGACGATCCTTAAATGGTGGGCAATAAAAAGCCGCCCAAATTGGCGGCTTGGTTTGGCGAAATAGCCATCATTAATCTTGCGCGGTTTCCGCTAAGATAATGCGCAGCGAGCGACGCAGTGGCTCAGCCGCCCCCCAAAGCAGTTGGTCACCCACCGTAAAGGCATTAAGAAAATCATCACCCATTGCCAGTTTACGCAGGCGGCCTACCGGGATCGATAATGTGCCAGTCACCTTCGCTGGGCTCAAGTCAGTCATGGTCACTTCACGTTCATTAGGTACCACTTTCACCCAATCATTGTGCGAACCAATCATCTCTTCGATTTCATCCATTGGTACTGCTTTTTTCAGCTTCACCGTTAAGGCTTGGCTGTGACAACGCATTGCACCAATACGTACGCAAGTGCCATCGATAGGGATTGGATTGTCTTGTAGACCTAAGATTTTGTTGGTTTCAACAGTCGCTTTCCACTCTTCCTTGCTCTGACCATTATCACGTTTCACATCAATCCAAGGGATCAGTGAGCCCGCTAGTGGCACACCAAAGTTATCGGCAGGGAAATCATCGGAGCGAAGGGTCTGGGCGACTTTACGGTCGATGTCGAGAATCGAGGTCGCGGGACTGGCCAGATCGGTGTTGACCGCATCGTTAATCACGCCCATTTGACTGATCAGCTCGCGCATATGCTTGGCGCCAGAGCCAGACGCGGCTTGATAGGTTTGCGCCGTCATCCACTCGACCAAACCTGATTGGTAAAGACCGCCTAGGCCCATTAGCATTAAGCTAACGGTGCAGTTACCGCCCACAAACGTGCGTGTACCGCCGTGGATCCCTGCTTGAATCTGTTTAAAGTTAATCGGATCCAAGGTGATGATACTATCATCTGCCATTCGCAATGATGAGGCTGCATCAATCCAGTAGCCTTTCCAGCCAGCTTGACGCAACTTAGGATAAACCGCGTTGGTGTAATCCCCGCCTTGGCAGGTGATAATAGCATCTAGGGTTTTAAGGGCCTCAATGTCGTAAGCATCTTTAAGCATGCCCGCATCTTTGCCGAAATTCGGGGCCGCGATGCCAACTTGTGAGGTGCTGAAGAAGACAGGCTCAATATGGTCAAAGTCTTTTTCTTCTACCATACGCTGCATCAGCACAGATCCCACCATGCCACGCCAGCCAATTAAACCTACTCGCATCATAATTTCACACTCCATGTTGTGTGACTGAACCAAACGCTTAACCAGATAAGCACGGTTCGGTCAGTGAAAAAACGCTTTTGATACTAACACGTCGATTTACGATAGTCAGGTCAAGGTCATTAACTGTTCAATTCCTCATCAAACCAAAGGAATCCAGACAGATGTGTATGAAGACATTTAACGTACGTGCGACGAAAAAACACACAACTAGCAACAAAATAAAAACCATATTTTAATTAATTTAAAACCAACTCTTTCCCTAGAGTTAACCTGGATACGGTAATCGCAACCTAATTCGCGGAAGACTCACATTACTGGCAAAAATGTTTCCCATCTCTTTGTGGTGTTAGCTAGAGTATGTCGCCTCACAAACGGAATAGGATACTGACACACGGAGAGTGATGTGAGTTTAGCCCTGGTTAAAGGGGTTAAATTGCGCAGGGAGTAGTCGCGTTATCACATTAGGTCCACCTTCCAATAATGATGTCGATACGTTCGCCCCACGGCTTTGCAAGGAGTGCGACGTGAAGAAGGTTAAGGTTATGACAACACAACAAGCAAGACTGCCATCAGTCTTTCAAGTGATTCTCTCGCTCGGTATATTTCTCGCGCTAGCGTTTTCATTTACGGCAAAACTCGATCTCCCGATCCAATTGGCCCTGTTTATCGGCTGGTTCGTGATCATGGTATTAGGCCTAAAACTCGGTCATCAATATAAAGACCTTGAGGCTGCTGCCACGAAAGGGATCTCAAATGGTTTAGGCGCTGTGCTTATTCTGCTTTCGGTCGGTGCCTTAGTCGGTACATGGATTGCAGGTGGTATCGTTCCAACCATTATCTTCTATGGTCTGAAAGCAATTCACCCTTCTATTTTCCTTCTTGCGACCATGTTGATTTGTTCCCTCACCGCATTGGCTACCGGAACCTCTTGGGGCTCGGCAGGTACAGCCGGCATCGCCATGATGGGCATTGGGCAAGGTTTAGGTATTCCCGCCCCCATGACCGCAGGCGCCGTGCTTTCTGGTTGTTACTTTGGTGACAAAATGTCGCCGCTCTCAGATTCGGTGATTTTGGCCTCATCAATGTCAGGCGTTGAGATCGTTGAGCACATTAAAGGCATGCTGCCAATTGCGCTTATCAGCTACATCATCACCGGTATTCTCTTTACCGCTGTAGGATGGCACTACGCGGGCAACGTGGACATGGGCCAAGTTGAGACCGTGATGTTGGCCATGGAAGATCAATTTGTGATCACGCCGCTCTCTTTCATTCCTGTTTTGGCGGTGTTGGTATTGCTTGCGATGCGTCTACCCTCGTTCCCTGTAATTAGCTTTGGCTCGTTACTCGGTATTGTATGGGCGGTGATGCTGCAAGACATGACTCCCGTGCAGGCAATCAACACCGCATGGGCGCCTTTTCATATCTCCTCGGGCGTCGACTTTATTGATGCCATCTTAAACCGTGGCGGCATGGAATCGATGCTGGGCTCGGTTGCGGTGATCGTGTTTGGTCTTGGCTTCGGCGGATTGCTGGAAAAAGTCGGCGTTTTACATACCATCGCAAATCTGTTTGAGCGTCGCGTTAACAGCGCAGGTAGCCTCGCCACCTCAACTATTGGTACGGCGTTTATGGGGAACATTTTTGGTTCAGCGATGTATGTATCACTGATCCTGACACCAAAAATCTGTGCCAAAAACTACGACCGCTTAGGTTATCAACGCAAAAACCTATCACGAAATGCTGAGTTCGGTGGCACGCTGACATCAGGCATGGTGCCGTGGAGTGACAATGGTATCTACATGGCCAGCATTCTGGGTGTTGCAACCCTGTCTTACGCCCCGTTTATGTGGTTAAGCTTTGTGTGTATCGCTGTCACCATCGTAACCAGCTACATGGGATGGTTTGTTGACAAAGTAGATGACAAACAAACTGCGGCGGAAACCATGACGCCTGCTGCAGAGAAAGCATAATCTTTTTTGTCACGCGGCACGCTCGCCGCGAGCAATCTGAAGACAAAGAAGGCGCCGACTCGGCGCCTTCTTTGTTTGCATCACCAGCACTCAACTCTCGCTAGCGCAATGAATCGAGGTACTCAGGTAAAAAGAGCGAAATTTGCGGAATGTAGGTAATCAGCATTAAGAACACCAGTAGCAAGCTTAGCCAAGGCAGCGCCGCCTTGATTGCCCAACCGATGGACTCACCAGTAATCCCCGCCGTCACAAATAGGTTCAACCCAACCGGTGGGGTCAGCATCCCGATTTCCATATTGACCACCATAATGATCCCCAAATGAATGGGGTCGATACCCAACTGCATGGCGATGGGGAATAAAATCGGCGCCATAATCAACAAAATCGCCGACGGCTCCATAAAGTTTCCCGCAATCAATAGGAGGATATTGACCACGATTAAAAAGCCCCACGCAGGCAGCCCCCATGCCACAATGCTTTCGGCAATGGTATGTGGAATGCGCTCAGTGGTCAGCACATGGGCAAACAACATCGCATTGGCGATAATAAAGAGCAGCATAATGCTAACCTTGGCAGCATCTTTTACCACATGGGCCACTTCTTTATCGGTTACCGAGCGTATCATCACCCAAGGCAGCTGGACGATATTACGTCCCCAAGCACGAATTGATGACTCGCCCTCAAAACGCCACGGGGTGTCTTTCAGCGGTCCGATATCACGGTACCCCCACACACTCACCAACCATGCGTACACAGCCGCAACTGAAGCCGCTTCAGTCGGGCTGGCTATGCCACCATAGATAGAGCCCAACACAATGATGATAAGCATGAGTCCGCCCATCGCTCGCGCCCCTGAGCCAAGCACTGCGCTAACGCCTGGGAAAGGCTGCGAGGGTAAGCCTTTAATGCGTGCGACAATGTAAATCGCGACCATCAGGATCCCGCCCATCATTAAGCCCGGAATAAAGCCTGCCATAAACATCTTCGAGGCAGATACTTCCGTTGCCGCCGCATATACCAGCATCACAATTGACGGAGGGATCAATATCCCCAAGGTGCCCGCATTGGCGATCACCCCAGCGGCAAACGCTTTTGGATAGCCTGCTCTTACCATCCCCACAATCACAATCGAGCCAATGGCTGCAACCGTTGCAGGCGATGAACCTGAGACTGCCGCAAACAGCATGCACGCCATGACAGATGCCATCGCCAATCCACCACGTACATGGCCAACGCAATCAACCGCAAAATTAATTAACCGACGCGCCACTCCTCCAGTTGAGAGAAAGGCAGAAGATAGGATGAAAAAAGGAATCGCCAACAGCGTGTAATGGTGTGTCGTCGCTTCAAAAAGTTTCAGAGAAATCGAGGCAAGGGAATCATTGGAGAACAGTAAAATGGTACTGACGCTCGATAATCCCAGCGCAATGGCAATGGGCATGCCCATGAACATGCACAAAAACAATAACCCAAACAAAACCGCAATGGTCATTTTGATTCCTCCTTGCCTTCCGCTGAACGGCTTGTTGACATACCCTCAACACCCTCTTCAGCAAGATGCATGCTCTCCTTCGCTTCATCAGCAAAGCCAAAACCAAGACGCTTACCTTGAATGACTTCGATAGCCACAGTGATCATGCGCAGTCCAAGCAAAGCGAACCCGATCAGCAAGCACAGCATGGCTTTCCACTTTTCTATCGGAATATCTTCCATTTCAATCGCAATCAGCTTCATCTTGCTCAGGTAGACCCAACTGCCATAGAAAAACAGCACGCAGTACACCATGGCGAGCGCCAGTGCAATTAAGGTCACTGTCTTTTGCAGTGACGGTGAAAATGTTTTCACCAAGGCATCTACCCCAATATGCGCGCCTTCTCGGATCCCCCATGACGCGCCAATCAGCACCATCCAGGCCGATAAATACAAGGTGGCTTCTTGTGCCCAAAGTAAGCCTTCGTTAAAGAAGAAACGCAGCACCACCTCAACAAAGACCAACAAGGTCGTCGCGACCAGTAGCAATCCAATGACGGTTTCTTCGAATCGATGCAAGAACTTGATCATCCTACACTCCCTACGGATGAACCCGGTCAGACCGGAGATAAAACAAAAGCCGGGGCATCCCCGGCTAGATATTATTGATTGGCTTGTACCGCCGCTTGAATCAAGTCAGCGCCAATCTCATCCTCAAATTGCTGCCACACTGGCTGCATGGCTTCGACCCACTCACCGCGCTCTTTATCGGTCAAAGTGAGAATTTGGCTGCGTCCTGAGTCAATGATCTTCTGGCGGTCATCATCTGCTTTTTGTTGCGCAATTTGATTGCCATAAGCCACTGACTCATCCAACGCTTTTTTCAGCACTTCACGGTCAGCATCTGGGAGTTGCATCCAAAATTCCGCCGAGGTGGTAACCATGTAATCAAGCACACCATGGTTTGATGCTGTGATATAAGGCTGAACTTCAAAGAACTTCTTCGAATAAATGTTTGACCAGGTATTCTCTTGGCCATCGATGGCTCGGGTTTGTAGAAGGGTAAAGACTTCCGAGAAGGGCTTTTTAAGCGGCACTGCGTCTACCGCATCAAATTGTGCCGCCAACACATCCGAACTCATGATGCGGAATTTCTTACCAGACGCATCACTCGGTACCCGCAGTGGCTCACTGGCAGACAATTGCTTGAGGCCGTTATGCAAATAGCCCAGCCCGATCATGCCTTTACCTTTGACCGACTGCAGCAACGATTGCCCCGCATCTGATTGCTGAAAACGGTCAACCGCTTCCATGTCCTCAAACAAAAATGGCAAATCGAAGACTTGGAGTTTTTTGGTGTACTTGGAGAATTTAGATAAAGAAGGGGCAATAAACTGGACATCACCAAGTAGGAGCGCTTCCATCTCCTTGCCGTCACCAAACAATTGCGAGTTTGGATACACTTCCACTTCGTATTTGTCACCAATACGCTCAGCGACAAGATCTCGGAAATGCAGCGCCATTTGTCCTTTGGGCGTGTTTTCTGCCACCACGTGGGAGAACTTAATCACTTCAGGGGCAGCGTGAGCTGCACTCGCTAACGTGATCGATAGTGCAATTGCAGACAATGTCAGCTTTTTCATTGTTCAACCTCTTTCCTTGTGCCAGTGAGGTCACTCATGACATTTGAGTGACGTTTAAATAACGTTTCGTTTACGTTTTAGGCGCTCAAGGTCAATCTGTGAACAAGGAAGCAGGAACAATTCAGCGTGGATCGACGAAAACGGGATCGGACCAAAAAGAAATGGGTGGAAATTCACCCATTACTGATTAGCCTCATCGATCACTTTGGTCTTGATGATTAGTCGTCGCGACTGGTTAATCGTCGCTGCAGTTGATCACGCAGATTAGGGGGGGTGCCTTTGATAGTCAGGGTATCGGTGTCTGGGTCATAGAAGACGCGTTCACCTAACAGCATGGCATCGAAGTTTACCGATAGGCCGCCACCAGCCCCTACAAATTTGGTAAGCTTTCGCATCGTAGTCCGATCGGCAGGAAATTGCTCTTCAAGCTCATAACCTTGTTGATTGGCATACTGGTAGAAATCAACACCGTCAGGCGTCGGCGGTAGTTCTTGAGCAAGCTCTTTCACTACCACTTCATCTCCTGATTTAAGTTGATCATTACAATAATCAAAGACCTGCTTGCGATACGCGTTCTTTTCTTCTTTTTCCAAACGCGCATCATCACAGTAATCTTCCACGGCCTGCATCAACACTTGGTTTTGCTGTTTACTGTCCATGCCCACTTGCGCTTGCAAGAAGTCGAGGAAAAAGTCAGCAATTTTGCGCCCGACTCGGCCTTTGATGAAGGACAAATATCGATTGGAGTCGGCTTCCGTTTCCCACGTGGAGAGATCGATCCGCGCCGCAATATCCATCTTACTCACGTCAAGATACTCAGTCGCGTTGACGTCAAGCTCTTCCGTCACCCGCAAACTGTGCTTAGATTCGACCACGCCAATAAACAGATAATCGGTCGCAAGCGCACGATAATGCGCCATGATTAATGTACCGCTGTCGGCAAAAGGATACTTAGCAAGTTCATTACGCAAACGTTCGACAGCTTTTTCAGAAAAAGTGAGAAAGTCGAGGGCTTGGTCACGATATTCCTTTAACCACTGCTGAAATTCACTGTCAGTGTCAAATAAAGCAAACCCTTTGCCTGCTTTTGCGTGATATACCCGATGTACATCGGCCATCAGATTGTCAGTTTGATCGTTGAGCGGTAACGGTCCGTCACGAAGATGAACGTTAAGCGAATCATCATCTTGCTTAACGATTTGATGCAATATTACGTTAGAAAGCGTGAGGCTCATGATTGAAAAGATTTTCAGTAAGACTAAAGTGTGGGTTATTATACGCAGCTTTGGTTTTATTACGACAAGACGAATTTATGCCTGTAACTTCAAAGTATGACGACAAACAAGTGGAACGCATCATCAGTGATGTTGTCAACGTGTTAGAACAACACGATGCGTCAACAGATTTGTCGCTCATGGTGGTCGGTAACGTCGCCACCAATATCCTGAATCAGAATATTCCTGCCGCGCAACGTCAGGCTTTTGCCGAGAAATTCGCCCAAGCGTTGTTGTCTTCTATCGACAAACAATAACGCACCGTGCAGCAGCATCTTAAAAGAGAAGAATAAAGACGTATGGTTGATAGCGGAACATCGTATCGTGACAAAGTATCTCAGCTGATTAGCTGGGGGCATTGGTTTAGCTTTTTTAACATCATTGCCGCTATGTTGCTTGGCACACGCTATATCAGCCAGTCAGGATGGCCCGAAACACTGTTAGGACAAACGTACCTGATTTTTAACTGGGTCGGCCATTTTGGCTTTCTTGTGTTTGCGTTGTACATACTGGTCATCTTCCCGGCGAGTTTTATCATTCCCTCACAGCGCTTAATGCGCTTGTTTGCCGTACTGGTGGCGACCACGGGTATGATGGTGTTGCTGCTCGATATTTATGCCTACGAAACCCTCCACCTCCATCTTAACCCCTTGGTGTGGGAGCTGTTGTTAAGCGGCGAAAAAACTGACATGAATGCACACTGGCAATACCTCTTTGTTGCCGTGCCAGCTATCTTTATTCTCCAATTAATCATGTCAGAATGGGTGTGGCGTAAACTTCGTAAACTGACGCGCAAGCGCATCGGGATCCCGGTCGCGACCGTGTTTGCAATCTGCTTTATTTCTAGCCATCTGATCCATATTTGGGCTGACGCTTTTATCTATAGTCCCGTGACTGCGCAACGCTCGACCTTCCCTGTCTCCTACCCGATGACGGCGAAGACTTTTATGGAAAAATATGGCTTGCTGGATAGACAAGAATACCAACGTCTCCGCGAACAGCGGGGTCAGGAAAATAGCGAGGTTATTCGCTATCCGCTGGAGCCACTCGCGTTTGCACCTGATGCGAGTAAATATCAGAAAAACCTATTGATGGTAATGATCGAGGGGCTGCGTGCCGACATGCTCAATCCAGTGACCATGCCGCATCTTTACCACTTCGCCAATGACAACCTGTGGTTTAAAAATCACTTCAGCAGCAGCAATGACGACATGGCAGGGCTGTTTGGGCTCTTCTATGGTCTTCCCGGCAGCTATGCACAAAGTGCACGCACCGAAGGCCTGCGACCGGTGCTCATGAATACATTGAATAATCGTCGCTACCAGCTCGGGCTATTTAGTGGCGATGGCTTTACCAATCCAATTTATTATCAAAGCATCTTTAGCGCCGACTTACAAAGCGATGATCAGCCTGATCTTCCCGCTTGGCGGGCCGATGCTGAAGCAGTCTCTCAGATGCAAGCATGGCTTGCGGCACGCGATACATCGCCTTGGTTTGGTTATCTGGAGCTCGCCACCGTAAGTGAATACGAGCAAAGCGGTGACTATCCACAGCCATTCCAACCGTCATTAGATAGCGCGATGGCAGGCGTCGATACCCAAACGGCGCTGGTATTGAAAAACAGTTACAACAACGCCGCGCACTATATCGATGACCAGCTTGGCGCTTTATTGGACGACTTGAAACAATCGGGCCAGCTCGAAAACACTGTGGTTATGATCACGTCCAACCATGGTATGGAGTTTAACGAAACCGGTTTAAATACCTGGGGCTCCAACACCAATTACAGCCGTTATCAGTTGCAAGTGCCCTTGGTCATGCATTGGCCAAACCAAGCCCCAGAACAAATTACGAATTACAGTAGTCACCTAGATGTGGCTCCCACTTTGATGGAGTCCATGCTGTCGGTGAGTTCACCGGCTGAAAACTATAGCAGTGGGACCAATTTGTTCGAGTTGAAAAATCGCCCGCGTAAATGGGTTATTGCTGGGGATAGCCGTGATATCGTGGTCGTCCAACCACAAAAGACCACGGTAGTGGATAAATTCGGTAATTATAAAGTGTATGACAAACACTATACCCCCTTACCGGAAGGTAAGCCGCAGCTGTCTGTTTTGATGCAAGTCATGCATGAGTTGAAGCGTTTCTACCATCCAGAAGAGCATGACCGTTAATTTCAGTCTCGAAGTGGCGCATTAATAGCCAAACGATTGAAAAACAGGAAAACAATGCCGTTGAGTAATTGACAGCTGTGAGGGTGATTCGTAATATAGCGCTTAGTCGGTCTGTAGCGCAGCCTGGTAGCGCACTGTCATGGGGTGTCAGGGGTCGCTGGTTCAAATCCAGTCAGACCGACCAATCTTCTCGCCCGCCACTCTTCGAGTGGCGGGCTTTTTCATTTCTACGGTTGGCTTGTGGTTCGACCGACAAAGGCGGCAACGATGGTGTCATCACCTAGCTGTCGGGAAAAGACATAAGCATTGTCTTGGGCAATGGCCCGATGTATCCCTGCGCCTACGGCGGGATGCTGCTGCCTAAACTGAGCGACCTTACGCCAATGGGCTAACAAACGCTGTTGCTCTGGAGTACGTGACCACACCATGTCAGAACGCGTGCCTTGATGGAAATCATCTCCATAGGGACCCAAGTCTCGGCCAACCTCATCGCCGTAATACACTTGAATAGCCCCAGGTGAGAGCAAGAGTGCATTGGCCGCGCCGCGTTGCATCGCCATATCTTTGAAGCGACTGAAGAACAGCTCGGTATCATGTGACGACATATAGCTCACTGGAATAAAATCCGCTTCGTTTTGCATCGTTTGGGCGTAAGCATTATACGTCTCTTCCATTTGGCTGAGACAGTACGCGCCTTTGTCCATCTGTTTTTGCAGGTCAAAGTTGATGAGCGCATCAAAGCCTTGATCGAAATAAGGGCTACGATAAGCACTGTGGCCCCACACTTCTCCCATCATCCAAAAAGGCGCACCGGACTGCTGATGCTTCTGTCGCCAAGATGCCAAAGCGGCACTGGCTTTTTGCTTAAGCGCTCGCCAGATCTCACCGTCGACATGTTTAACCGTATCGACACGAAACCCATCTATCCCAAAGCGTTCAACCCACTGAGTTTGCCACTCAAGTAAATAATCACTAACCGTATAGCCATCTTGGACTTTTACACGTGTGCCAGGATTGTCGAGCAACCACTGAGGCGGCGTCACTGACTTGGTCGATTCGGTTTTAAAATCGGGAAGCCCTGCCAAGGTCAGGGTTTGATCGCTGGAGCCCGGTGCATCATAGCCCGGTAGTCCCGCGCGTACCCAATCTTTACCCCACCAGTGCTGCCAGTTTGCGCTTTGATAATCCACCGCTTGGTGAAAGTCATGCCAACTTTGCCCTTTTTTGGGGTGCCAATCTTGCCATTTTGCCGGTAATGCATCCGCATTGACCACCTTAATACCATCTTGTTGTAAGTCCGCTAAAGTGGCGTAACCAGGATGGTTAAGCACTGCATCAAGAAAGACCTTCATGCCACGTTGATGTGCGGCCTCTACCAGTTTTTTCAGCACCGCATCATCGCCAAAGTTTTGGTCTACTTGGGTAAAGTCTCGCGCCCAGTAGCCGTGATAAGCATAAAAAGGAAACGCGCCTTTACTGCCACCCCCAACAAAGCCGTGTACCTGCTCGACAATAGGTGACAGCCAAATCACGTCAGTACCCAGTGATTGAATATAATCGAGCTTCTCGAGCACTCCCTGCAAATCACCGCCATGGAAAGTACCAATGTTCTGTTGATTATCGGAATGGCGACCATAGCTGTGATCATTGCTTGGATCGCCATTGTGAAAGCGATCAACCATCACAAAGTAAATATTGGCATTGCGGTAGGTAAATGCCTGAGGTTCGCGCTCGGTCGGCGCTAACAATATCAATCCACCGCTATTTGATGCTGGGGTCAGCGTCACCTGATGGTCACGAACACGAACAACCTGACCACTGAGCGCTTCTGTCAGTTGTGTGCCATCCGCGAATGCCTCACCAACAGAAAGGGTGACAGGGCCACCGCGATAAACTTGGCATTGCACATCGGGCAAAGGCCGTTTAAACACGGTCGCGGTTTTTTTAGGTTCTCGCTTAATACTCAGTGTGTGGGTGCTAGGCTCAAAATAGAAACCATAGTCACCGGCAAAGCGAATATTGACCTCAAAGTGGCTCTCCGCTTGGCACGACAAAGGAATTGGCGTGTTAAACTTTACACGCGTGGGTGAGGTCGCCTCACATTCACCATCAAGCCCACTGACCGAGACCTTGTAAATATTTTTACCCAATGAGAAAACAGTGGGATGCTGGTCAGTAAGCGGCCCATCCGTTTGCGTGGTTGAGGTTGAAACTGTGATATGTGGCGCTGCAGACACCGAAGCTGAACAGGCAACCGACACAGCCAGTGCAATGCGCCGCCAAGAGAATAAGGGGATCATGATCGTGCTCCTTGCCGTTTTCTCATAGGGTAAAAAAACAGCAAGGTCATAACATCATTCTTGGCTCTCAACCCCAAAAGTGTGAGGGCTAACCATAGAGGGCGGAGTTAATCGGTTTTCAGAGACTCTCATCAATGCCGAATAGCTCGGCGATCTCGTCTGCGGGCACCGGGCGGCTATACAGAAAGCCTTGTCCGAAGGTACAGCCTAGCTCACGCAATATCGCTTGTTGGTGAGTGGTTTCAATCCCTTCTGCCACCACGCCCATGCCGAGACTATCGGCCATCGCGATCATCGCAGACACGATCGCCACTTCCTCTTCATCCGGTGCTTCACTTTGGATATCTTTGATAAAGTGTCGGTCGATTTTCAACTTAGAGATCGGGTATCGTTTTAAATAGGCCATCGACGAATACCCAGTCCCGAAATCATCAATCGCAATCCCCACCCCTTTTTCTCGCAACTGCTCTAACACTTTCAGTGCACTGGCTTGATTTTCAATCAGGGTGTTTTCGGTGATCTCCAACTCGAGAAAGCGCGGATCGGCGCCCGTTTTTTCCAGTGCTTCGGCAACGACCTGCGTAAAGGTAATATCGGCCAGATTGCGTGGTGAGATATTTACCGCCAACGAGACCATCAATCCCGCATCTTGCCACTGTTTTAACTGACGACACCCGGTTTCCACCACCCACTGCGTGATGTCGTGAATAATCGAGCGCTCTTCAGCCACATCAATAAAATGAAACGGCGAAAGCACGCCCCGTTCAGGATGGTGCCAACGCAATAGTGCCTCGACACCAATAATGTTACCGGTCACAAGATCCACTTGTGGCTGATAGAAAAGCTCAAGTTCTTCGTTTTGCACGCATTGCCGTAGCTCGACCGCCAAGCGCAATTTATTGTTGGCTTCGACGGTTAGCGCATCATTGTAAAACGCATACGTGTT
The DNA here is from genome assembly GCF_001996125.1 of Salinivibrio sp. PR932. NCBI lineage: Bacteria > Pseudomonadati > Pseudomonadota > Gammaproteobacteria > Vibrionales > Vibrionaceae > Salinivibrio > Salinivibrio sp. PR932. The sequence continues at coordinate 55,566 of NZ_MUFM01000001.1, forward strand.
GCGACCCGATTTTTTGGCGAAGTACATCGCAGAATCGGCAAAGGTCAGCAGCTCTTCGGTATTAGCAGCATTGTCTGGGTATTGGGCAATACCGATACTGACACCGATCTGAGCATCAATCCCCCCGCTGAGCACAAACAAGCGGTTCATCGCCTGAATAATGTCTTCGGACAAACTGACGCATGCGGCTTTGTCACTGTGAATTAAACGCAGGACCACGAACTCATCCCCGCCCAGTCGCGCTAAGGTGTCCCCTTCTCTTAACAAACCATACAAGCGTTGACTCACCAGCTTTAGCAGCTCATCGCCCACGGCGTGTCCGTGGCTATCATTAACAAATTTAAACTGGTCAAGGTCGAGGAACATCAGAGCCAGTTTGCCATGAGCCCCCATGGGCATCTTGAGTGCTTGTCTAGTGCGAGATGCCAATAGTAAGCGATTTGGCAAGCCGGTCAGTGCATCATAGTGCGCGAGATCAATCAGCTTTTTCTCTGAATCTTTCAGCTTGGAGATATCTGAAAAGACGCCAACATAATTCACCACCTCACCGGCGTCGTTCTTCACCACACTGATAGAAAGCAGTTGTGGATATACCACCCCATCTTTGCGCCGATTCCATATTTCTCCTTTCCATCGGCCTTGTTGGGCAACCTCTTCCCACATTGCGCGGAAAAAGGCTTTATCATGACGCCCCGAGTTAAGAATGGACGGATCATTTCCTAGAACATCTTCTTCTTGATAGCCGGTAATGGCGCTAAAGCCGCCATTGACTGCCACAATCTTGGCGTCTGCATCCGTCACCAGTACCCCTTCGCTCGATTGTTCGAAGATTTTTGCGTTGAGCATCAGCTTACGCTCAACCTCAAGTCGCTCTGAAACATCATGGATCACGGAAAAGAGTAATTTGACATGACCTATGGTGATGGGTGAAGAGTGCACCTCAACCTGACGCACCTCACCGCTTTTCAAACGGTGAGAGAAGATAAAGTAGTTTTTATCACGCTGACGCGCTTGGGAAAGGCTTTGACGCAACGCACTCTCGGTATGGGTATTAATATCGCTGATCCGCATGGATGTCAGCGTCGCATGATCATAGCCGTAAAACTGTTGCGCACTGTCGTTGGCATCGACAATGTCGCCACTTTTGGCATCCAGCAGTAGCATCACGGCATCATGACGCTTGAAGATACTGCGGAAACGATGGCTATCATCTACAACCCGACCAATTGACTGTGCAAAGCTGCGGCCAGCATTATAACGACCGTAGAGTCCTCCTAGCCAAAAGCCGAGTACAATCACTCCCATTAGCCAGACTTTCGGGTGCCAACGCACACCGTGCCAGCCATCTTCAGGGATCCCAAGTAAACGCCATTGACCTGATGGTAAACTCATCGTCAAGATAACCGGATCTTGGGTATGTATTTGCGGCGTACCATAAATAGGTTTGAAAGGCTCAGTCAGCCGTCGGCGCCCTTCTAAGGCAACTTGAACGGGTAACCGCTCCCCTTGAGTAAAGCTATCGGTAAACAACGCCTCAATGTCTAGCACCGTGGAAAGCACGCCCCACGGCAGGTTTTTACGGGCATTGGTAATGCTTTGTCGCGCGATTAAGGCTGTTCCACCTTGCAGCAGCTCAACAGGCCCTGAGATGACGGGTTTATCAGAGGCATGGGCGTTACGCACGCTTTCCAGTTGTGCCGGGATATCATGATAATCCGTACCAAGCAGAGTTTCGCCCACCGACTCCGGATAGACATGACTAATCACCCAATTTCGCGCGGCACCAAAATTAAGAATATGGGTAGATTGAGACATCAATTGCGCCGCGAACTCGGCAAATGCCTCTTGGGTAAGCTCAGGATTTAAACTGATATAGGTTGCTAGGCCGTAGCTTAAATCCATGTTCTGTGTCACGTTAAGCTCTATACGAGACCGATAGGCCAATAATGCCGCGCGCACTTTATCTATCTGTTTATCATGCTCTTGTTGGTATAGCCAGAACTCCACTGACGCGACAACAAGCACGAAGACCATAATAGAAATCAGTATATTGTATATAAACCCTACTCGGGCCGAACGACGGGCGACAGAGTCTAGCGCCGAGGGAACTGCTTGCTGCATGACGCAATACAACCTTATTTCGCCCACTTTTTTAGGCGAACATGATGAACAACTTCAGGCGTAGCACGGGATTATATAACCGCCGCGTAGAATCGCCAGCACTTAGGGCCGGTTTATGATGAATGGTTTCCGACAACATGGTTCAGATCAAGTAACACACCAAAGGCGTTGCACGATGCATAATACGTATTGACATAGTAAGGTATGCTGGCTTTTTAGACATCAGGAGACAAGGATGACACTGACCATGGAGTATGGCGCGATATTGGTCGCGCTCGGGTTTATTGCCGGTATTATAAATACCTTAGCAGGCGGTGGCTCCAACCTGACCCTTCCAGCGTTAATGGTCATGGGGATGCCCGCCGACGTCGCGAATGCGACCAATCGCGTTGGCGTGTGGTTGCAGTGTGCCTCGGGGATGGCAGGCTTTAAACGCCACGACAAACTTGATACGCAAGATATCTGGCCTGTGCTGATACCCAGCCTGATTGGTGGCTTACTTGGCGCACTTGCCGCCGCTTGGCTGCCCACCAGCTGGGTCAAACCTCTTTTACTGGGGACGCTACTCACCATGACAGTGGTGATGTTAGTCAAACCGACCACCCTCACCCCGCCACCGGGAACACCGATTAAAAAAGTGAAAGACACACCGAGTGCATGGCTGGGTTTATGTTTAGCTGGCTTCTACGGTGGCTTTGTGCAAGCTGGGGTTGGCTTTGTGTTACTGGCGGCCTTATGCGGCACCTTGAATTATGATCTGGTGCGCGGTAACGCGCTTAAGCTGGCTTGTACACTTGCATTCACCACCTTATCGCTGCTGGTTTTTATCGCCGATGATCTGGTGCATTGGCTACCCGGTTTACTCCTTGCTATCGGCACCATGACTGGCGCGCGCGTAGCCGTCAAGTTTGCGATTTCAGCCAATCCAAAGACGCTCAAACTCTTTTTGTTTGTCATGACGCTGGCGGGCTGTATTGCCGCTTATGCGTTTTAATCCCATAGCATCAGCCTGTAGACGCTTGTCGTTTGGGTGCACGCTTGCGCCGCGTTGTTTTCTCACCCGTGCGACGTTTACGGGTAAATTGACGCTTAGGTGGCGGCGGTAAATTCTTCAATGACGTAGGTGGCGGTGCGGTTTTTACCGTCTCAATCAAACCTTGTAATTGTTCGGTCAATGCATGCATAAAAGGTTGATAGGCGCATTTTTTTTCTGCCATGTCTTGCAGTTGGCGCTCCCATTGCGCGGTCATATCTGGATAGGTGGCGCTATCCGGCAACGCGGCAATCAGTCCTTTCCCACTCGGTGTAGCATGTAAGGTTTTGCCTTGGCGCAGTAACAAGCCACGCTTTAGCAACAACTCGATGATCCCAGCTCGGGTTGCTTCAGTCCCTAAACCATCGGTTTCTCGTAAAATATCCTTCAGTTTTTTATCTTGCACATAGCGACCGATCCCCGTCATCGCCTGCAACAGGCTCGATTCGGTAAAGGCGGCTGGCGGTTCTGTCATACAATCTTTTATCTCACCGCGCTCACACACTAGTTGCTCGCCCGGCTGTAAGTGAGGCAAGGGGCTCGCTGACGCCTCAGCCACTTGCGTATTCGGCAGTAGCGAACGCCAACCTGCAATGGTCAAGACTTTTCCTTTGGCAATAAAGCAACCGCCCGCGATATCAAACACCAGTTTGCCTTCTGCATATTCCGCCGGTGGATAAAATTGCATGAGATACTGGCGCGCGATGAGCTGGTAAAGTTTGGCTTCATCACTAGAAAGCCCAGCAGGCGCCGCTTTTGCGGTGGGAATAATGGCATGGTGCGCGCCGACCTTTGCATCGTTCCATGCTTTGTTCTTTCTAGAGGTATCTGCCTGATCGCACGCATCGATAAGCGGTTCGCACCCTTGTCGAATCGCTTGCACGACTTTACCTGCCTCCGCAAAGTGGCCCTTAGGCAGGTATCGACAGTCCGAACGCGGATAGGTAATCAATTTATGTCGCTCGTAAAGCTGCTGGCAGATATCTAGCGCTTTTTGCGCACTAAAGCCAAACCGTTTGGATGCATCAATTTGCAGGGCCGACAAATTATAGGGCAGCGGCGCAGCCTGCTTGCGGGTTTGACGCTCGGCCTCTGTCACCTTTGCTGGTTGGCCAGCAATACGATTGGCAACATTTTCGGCCAGCGCGCGAGAAATCACGCGCCCTTGCGGATCTTGCCATTGCGCGCACGCGTCACTAGGCTGCCATCTAGCTCGGATCATTTCACCTTGATACGGCAACAGAGCATCGAGTTGGTAGAAAGGGTGTGGGACAAAGTCTTCGATTTCTTGATCGCGACGGACCACCAAACCCAGCACTGGGGTTTGGACACGCCCTACAGACAACACGCCTTGGTAGCCCGCTTGTTGACCAAGTAACGTGTAGGCGCGCGACAAATTCATCCCATAGAGCCAATCAGCACGAGAGCGCGCCAACGCTGATACGGACAGCGGAACAAAGGCGTGATTGTCACCCATTTTGCTGAGCGCTTTTTTCACGGCCGACACGTTTAGATCGCTGACTAACAAGCGCTGAATCCGAGCCTTTTTCGCTGCACTCACTCCCGCATAATCAATGACTTCATCAACAAGTAGTTGCCCTTCGCGATCAGGGTCGCCGGCATGCACGAGATGATCAAACTGCTTGATCAGTTTTTTCACGATCGCTAATTGACCGGCCGCTGATTTGCGCGGACGCAGTTTCCATTGCTGAGGTATGATGGGCAGATGTGCTAACTTCCATTGCTTGTACTGGCTGTCATACGCGTCCGGCTCGACTTGCTCAAGCAAGTGGCCGATACACCATGTCACCACATCACCGTTGGCGGTTTCGATATAGCCTTTGTGGTTTTTTTGCGGTTTGGACAAACCGGTGGCAATGGCTCTGCCGAGGCTGGGCTTCTCGGCGATAAATAGGCGCGCCATATCACTCTCTAACTCTGTGCAATGAACCACATGTTATGCAAAGCGTATGGCGGGCGCAATAAAAAACCTGTACATATGCACAGGTCTTTAAAAGTGAATTAGAGATACTTCACGTATTTGCTGGTATCACGCGTTGGTGCATTGGCCGGTGCACAATCTGGAGTACCGAGATACAAAAAGCCGACAATCGCATCATCACCATCTACATCTAGCGCTTGGCGCACAACAGGGTGATAGGCAAAGGTGCCGGTACGCCAAAACCCTTGAAAACCTTGCGCAACTGCTGCCATTTGCATTGCTTGGGTAGCACAACCGGCGGAGATATGCTGTTCAATCGTCGGGACTTTTTCATGAAAGCGTGTACGCGCAATGACCGCAATGACCATGGGTGCACGAAACGGTGCTTGTTTGGCTTTTTCTATCGCAGTATCGTCCGCGCCATCGGCTTTCGCGGCCTCCACTAAAATCTGAGATAGCCGCGTTAATCCTTCACCTTCACACACCACAAACTGCCAAGGCGTTAATGCGCCATGATCAGGGGCGCGCAATCCAGCTTGAAGAATGTTCTCTAACGTTTGGCCGCTTGGCGCTGGCTCGGCTAAACGTGGAATAGAGCGGCGCTGTAATAGCAAATCAAGTGCGTTCATGGTCTTTTCCTTGTAACCCGTATATGCAGCCACGGTATCACCGCAGCGTATCGTACTGATTGCTTTATGCTAACACAGACACTGCGCGACAAAGTCGCGCAGTTTATACGGGTTTACAGCGCGAGTGCGGTTTCAATGCCCTGACGAATGGCCCGTTTAGCGTCTAGCTCTCCCGCATGCTCCGCCCCGCCAATCAAATGGAATGGCAAACCTGCCGACTCAAGTGTCTTGGCCAACGCATTCACAGACTCTTGACCGGCACAGAGAATAATCTGGTCGGCAGGAATGACATGAGGCTCATCTTTGATGCTGATGTGTAATCCCCCATCATCAATTTTATGGTAGGTCACACCGCCCACTAAGTTTACGCCTCGTTTTTGCAAAGTTTTACGATGGATCCAACCCGTGGTTTTCCCTGGGCCTTTGCCAACGCGGCCTTCCCGACGCTGCAGGACCCATACTTGCTTGTCACTCTTAGTGTCATGGGCAGGGTACAATCCCCCTTCGTGGGAAATGGTTTTATCAATCCCCCACTCTTTCAACCAATCGTCCAGTTGTTGATTCGCAGGTTCAGTGATCATAGTGGCCACATCCACGCCGATCCCGCCCGCGCCGATAATCGCAATGTGACTCCCCAGCTCAGGTTGCTCACGAATAAAGGTTTGATAGTCAATCACCTTAGGATGATCAATGCCCTCAATCGCGGGGCGGCGAGGCTTAACCCCGGTTGCAACCACTACCTCATCGAATTCCCTGAGGGTGTCGACCTCAACACTGTGATTAAGATGGACGGTGACACCGGCTTTCTCCAAACGACGCAAGTAATAGCGAATGGTCTCTTGGAACTCTTCTTTGCCGGGAATGGTCATCGCCAAGTTAAACTGCCCACCCAAGCGATCAGATTTTTCAAACAAGGTCACTGTATGGCCTCGCTCAGCCGCTTCGGTGGCACAGCTGATCCCAGCCATTCCGCCTCCCACGACAGCCACTGTTTTCACTTGCCGAACTGGCGTCGCCACCAACTCTGTTTCGTAACAAGCTTTCGGGTTCACCAAGCAACTGGCTCGCTTGCCTTTAAACACATGATCCAAGCACGCTTGGTTACAGGCAATACAGGTATTGATGTCCTCCGATTGCCCAGCCTTAGCTTTGGCAACAAAGGCAGCATCGGCCAAGAAAGGACGTGCCATCGAAACCATATCAGCCTGACCGCTGGCGAGAATCTGTTCGGCCACCTCTGGGGTATTAATTCGGTTGCAGGTAACCAGAGGCACCGACACCTCACCTTTGAGTTTTTCTGTCACCCAACTAAAGGCGCCGCGAGGAACTTGCGTTGCGATGGTTGGAATGCGCGCTTCATGCCAGCCAATACCAGTATTAATAATGGTGACACCGGCCTGCTCTAGGCCTTTCGCTAGCGCGACCACATCGTCAAAGGTGTTGCCTTGCTCGACCAAATCCAACATCGATAATCGGAAGATCACAATAAAATCGTCACCGGCCGCTTTTCTCACTGCCCGCATGACTTCCACGGCAAAACGCATGCGATTTTCCACCGAGCCGCCCCATTGATCATAACGGCGGTTGGCACGATGGCAGAAAAATTGGTTGATGAGATAACCTTCAGATCCCATGATTTCAACCCCATCATAACCCGCTTCTCGTGCGAGCGCGGCGCTGCGGCCGAAGGCTTTGATCGTGCGCCAAATCGCTCTCTCGCTCATGGCAAAAGGCGTGAACTTACTGATCGGAGCGCGGATTGCGGAAGCACTTTGGGCAAACGGATGGAAGGCATAACGCCCAGCATGAAGCAATTGAAGTGCAATCTTTCCGCCATTGGCATGTACCGCATCTGTGATGGCTCGATGAGTACGAGCGGCACGCCCAGAGCTAAACTGTGCGCTAAATGGAGTCAATCGACCGCGAAAGTTCGGCGAAAAGCCACCAGTGACAATTAAGCCAACGTCGCCTTTCGCGCGCTCTGCATAAAAGGCTGCGAGCTTTTTAAAACCGTCATTGGCTTCTTCCAATCCGGTATGCATCGAGCCCATCAGAACGCGGTTTTTCAATGTTGTAAACCCGAGGTCTAGCGGGGCTAGCATATGGGGGTAAGAGTGCTGTTCCATTGCTTGCTCACTTATTGTTGTGGTCTGACCAGACTATAGCGCTGTCGGCTACTGTTTTTCAAACGTTCGTTTACAAACTAGCAACATCGATTGTCGAATAGTTGATCTCAGTAGGACTTTCCTCCCCACTCTGTCGGATACGGGATAAGCTTGGGCTATCGATCCTTGCAGTGATCAGCTAGGATATCAGCGACATATATCGATGGATTAGAGTATGAAAAAACTGTTTCGCTTCATTGCATCTTTGTTCCGATGGCTTTGGGTTGCTATCGGTTTCGTGCGTCAGCTTTTGTTAAATGTGCTTTTCATTGCTGTTATCGTGGGCATTTATTGGGCGATAACCGCCGACTCGCCGCTGCCAACCGGTGACACAACCGCGAAGAAAGCCACTCAAGCTGAACCCGCCCCACAGGCGTTGTTACTGAATATAAACGGCCCGATTGTTGAACAGCGCCGTCGTATCGATCCTATCGATACCCTCTCACGCAACGCGCTCGGACAACCGATTGAAACCGAAAACGTACTCTTTGATATCGTCGATACCATCCGCCATGCCGCGACGGATGACGATATTAACGGGTTGGTGCTTAGCCTAGGCGATATGCCATCCACGAGCCTAACCAAGCTTCGCTACATCGCCAAAGCTATCGACGAGTTCAAGCAAAGCGGTAAAGAGGTCGTGGCGATCGGTGGAATGTACAGCCAAAGCCAGTACTATTTGGCGAGCTATGCTGACGAAATTCTGATGTCACCAGATGGCATGGTGATGCTCCAAGGGTATGGCAGTTACAACCTGTACTGGAAGGATCTGCTCGATAAATTAGATGTCTCGACTCACGTTTTCCGAGTCGGCACCTATAAGTCCTTTGTCGAACCCTATACACGCACCGACATGTCTCCCCAAGCGCGTGAAGCAAATCAAGCATGGCTCGACCAGCTCTGGAACGCGTATGTAAGCGATGTGGCGAAAAACCGTGGCATTGAAGCGACGATGTTCTCTCCGTCTGCCGATACACTCATTACCTCATTAGAGGCGTTTGGGGGAGATTTTGCGTCACTTTCCAAGCATATTGGCATTGTCGATGAGTTGATGACACGCCAAGAGATCCGTCGTTATCTTGCCGATAAATTTGGCAGCGACGGGGAAGACAGTTTTGAGTACACCAGCTACTACGACTATCTACCCAAAATTCAATCCCGCTTTACCATCCCCGGGGACAATAATATTGCCGTCGTTGTCGCCAGTGGTCCTATTATGGATGGCGTTCAGCGTCCGGGCACCGTCGGTGGTGATACCACGGCGGCGATGCTGCGCGATGCACGCCTTGACGACAGTGTTAAAGCAGTTGTGTTGCGTGTAGATAGCCCAGGCGGTAGTGCGTTTGCTTCTGAAATTATCCGCAATGAAGTCGATGCACTGCGCGAAGCCGGCAAGCCAGTAGTGGTTTCTATGTCTAGCGTCGCGGCTTCCGGCGGCTATTGGATCTCAGCCAGCGCGGATCGCATCGTAGCGCAGCCAACTACCATCACCGGCTCTATTGGTATCTTTAGTCTGTTCACCACCTTTGAGAACACGCTGGAAGATATTGGTGTCCACACAGATGGCGTAGGCACAACCCCCTTCTCGGGAGTTGGTGTGACCCGCGCCTTGCCTGACGATGTTAGCCAGATCATGCAACTTGGCATTGAGCACGGTTATCACCGCTTTATTTCCTTGGTTAGCACGCACCGTAATCTGTCTTTGGAAGAAACAGATAAGGTGGCTCAAGGTCGCGTATGGACCGGTAGCGACGCGCTGAAATTCGGATTAGTCGATCAATTAGGCGACTTTGATGATGCGGTGACACAAGCGGCAGAATTGGCGGGCCTGGAAAACTACCAGCTGGATTGGATGCAAAAACCGCTGACGCCGTTTGAGCAGTTTATGACTGAGATGCTCGGCCAAACCGCGTCGGTGTTTGGCCAAGCCATGCAAGCGAATATCCCGACGTTTGCAAGCCAGTTACTAGCGTCACCGCAGTTACAGTCGGTAACAATGCTCGAACAATTTAACGACCCTCAAGGCCGTTACTTGTTCTGCTTAAACTGCCAATATCAGTAACACGCTTTGCTCCGGCCGTTCTGGTCGGAGCTTTATCCCAAAGTTTTCCTCGATTCTGTGTGGTTACGCAGTACCAACCATGTAACGGTTACATGTATACTGTGCTCACGCTCATTTAATGCAGATTTGTCATGATGGAACGTAAACATATTTATATCGCCTACACGGGCGGCACCATCGGCATGCAGAAATCCGATCATGGCTATGTGCCTGTTTCTGGGTTTCTACAGCAACAGCTCGAAAACATGCCAGAATTCCATCGTCCAGAAATGCCTCGTTTTACCATTCATGAGTACGAACCACTCATTGATTCATCGGATATGACGCCAGAGGATTGGCAACGCATTGCTGACGATATTGGAGCGAATTACGACGACTACGATGGTTTTGTGATCTTACATGGTACCGACACCATGGCGTACACCGCCTCGGCGTTGTCGTTCATGTTAGAGAACTTGGAAAAACCTGTGATTGTCACCGGATCTCAGATCCCCATTGCCGAGCTTCGCTCTGACGGACAGGCGAACTTATTGAACGCCCTGCATATTGCAGCGAACTATCCGGTAAATGAAGTGACTTTATTCTTCAATAATCAATTACTTCGCGGTAATCGAAGTACCAAATCGCATGCGGATGGATTTAATGCGTTCACTTCACCGAATTTACCCGCACTGTTGGAAGCGGGCATTCATATCGAAGTGAAAGCCACCGATCTTAATCAGCCGGCACAAGGTCCGTTTAAAGTACATACCATCAACGACCAGCCAGTAGCGGTGATTATGATGTACCCGGGAATCTCACCCGACGTGGTACGCAACGCATTAAAGCAACCTGTTAATGCCATGATTTTACTTACGTTTGGGGTAGGGAATGCTCCGCAAAACCCTGAGCTACTGTCGCTACTCAAACAAGCAACAGAACGCGGAGTGTTGGTGCTGAACCTAACCCAATGTTTGGCTGGACGTGTCAATATGGGGGGATATGCCACTGGCTGTGCCCTTGCTGATGCCGGCGTACTCAGCGGCTATGATATGACGCCTGAAGCAGCTCTCGCCAAACTCCATTTCTTGCTCAGCCAAGACTTGCCTTTTGAAACCCTACGCACCATGGTGCAAAAGGATCTACGTGGTGAGCTGAGCTATTACTAGCTTGCCTCAAGTTTGGTCAAAAAATCATGAGTTTGTGAAGCCGACAATGATGTCGGCTTTTTTATCTGCTAATTTATTCATACATTTCGCCGATCAGGGTCTCCACAATGATGGTGTTGCACGGTGATTCTTTATCACCACAAACGCGAAAAATTGCGCTGGCTTTACGATTTAAACAACTGAATTACGAACTGGTCCCAGCTTCTCCGTTTGAAGCGCATGAAGTTGTGCTGCGCCACCCGCCCATGCAAACAATCGTTGCACTGCTCGATGGCGGGCATACGATTTATCACGATACAATCGTGGCCGAGTACCTTGATGATGCGTACCCTGATCCTCTTCTTTATCCTGGCAATGCCCGTCACCGTGCCGATATACGCTGGATTGAGTGGTATTGTCGTCACCATCTCAGCCCTTTAATCGTGGATACCTTGTTTTATCAGCGTGTAGTTCGGGGTCATATGCTCGAAAAAGACATAGACCACCAAGCCGTCAATAATGCGTTAAAAACGCTACCAGAAGCTTGCCAATACCTATCACAACTCCTTACCCATATTCCTGCGGATAAGGTCAATATGGCAACCATCAGTGTATGGAGTCTATTTCGCTGTGCTCAAATGGCAGGGCTGGTGCTCGACAGCAGCTACACCCAGCTAAATCAGTATCTTGAAGCACTCAGCCAGCATCCGCTGTTTGACGATTATGCGCAGGAAGAGAACCACCAATTGACGCCTTTTTTCGCCAGTCCAATCAGCCTCTCTGCGCCAAACGACTAGTTGGGATCAATGCTCACTGGTGGTGGAAACTGTGAGTCCCTTTACGCTTTTCGCCGACCAGCATTCCTTACACCCTGTATTCTGGTATATACAAAACTAGGATTTTGTATAGCTGGAGGCTGACATGGAGCACGTCAGACAAGTTACTTCCCATTCGCAGGTGTTATGGCGCCTGTTCGGCCTGAGTGCCATTGGCATTGTGTTTTTCTTCGTCCCTATTTCTATTGATGGCAATACCACCATTCCGCTCGATCACCTTGTCAGTTGGATAAAAAGCACCTTTGGCAACCTGATCAACCTGTATGTGCTCATGATTATTTTAGCCGGTGCCATTATGCCACTGTGGACGGGGCAGTGGCGGCAAAGCGGCGGACAGAAGCTATTCACGTTATTAAAATGCATTGGTGCCGTTAGCGCGTTCATGGCGCTCACCAAAATTGGCCCAGCCTTTCTCCATGAGCCCGATATTCTGCCCTTTCTGTTCAACAAACTAGTGGTCTCAGTCGGCGTGATTGTCCCCGTCGGTGCGATTTTTCTGTCCTTTTTGGTCAGTTACGGTTTACTTGAGCTTATCGGTATTTTGCTCCAGCCGATTATGCGCCCCATCTGGCGAACCCCTGGCCGCTCAGCCATTGATGCGGTCGCCTCGTTTGTTGGCAGTTATTCACTCGGCTTGCTCATTACGGATAATGTCTACAAGAATGGGCAATATTCGGTCAAAGAGGCCACCATTATCGCAACCGGTTTCTCGACCGTCTCAGCCACATTTATGATTATTGTGGCCCGTACCCTCGATTTAATGTCTCACTGGAATCTGTATTTTTGGAGTGCGTTAATCATCACCTTTATCGTCACCGCCATTACGGTGCGACTACCGCCTATTAAAGGCTTAAGTGACAATGTGCTAGCGCCGGAACCGCAAGCCATCAAGGGACAGCGCTGGGGACTGGCCTACCAAACCGGCTTATCTCAAGCCGCTCAAGCAGGCCGAGTCAGTCACAACCTGATTGCCACAGTGAAAGACGGCTTGTTGATGACGATGACAATCTTGCCTGCGATCATGTCGGTGGGGTTGTTAGGGTTGTTAGCTGCCAAGTACACCCCCGTCTTTGAGTGGTTAGGCTGGATTTTTTATCCCATCACCGCACTATGGGGACTAGATAACGGCCATCAGCTTGCTCAAGCTGCATCTGCCGGCTTAGCAGAAATGTTCCTGCCCGCGCTGTTGCTGAGCGAGGCAGACTTTGTATTACGTTTTAGCGCGGCGATTACTTGCGTATCGAGCGTACTGTTTTTCTCCGCATCGATTCCCTGTATTCTCGCCACCAGCATTCCAATCAGCGTGTTCCGATTGGTGGTGATTTGGGCATTGCGTACGGCATTAAGTTTAATGCTTTCTATCCCGCTCGCATTGCTCATTGCTGGCTAAGTAACACGAAAATGCGCCGCTTTAACAGGCGGCGCGTACCATCGACGCGTCAAAACATCAGTGCTTGGTTTGTACATCGATGCGTGCTTCGTCCGGTTTCGCAAACTCACGCTTTAACTCTGCTTTCGACTTGAACGTCACCTGTCCACCTTTAGCAACCGTCATATGCTGTGGCTGTTCGTTATGTCGCGATTGATAAAGCATCACCGCTTGCAGTGCTTGATCACGCTGGGTTTGGTTAAGCGCTGTTCCATCGGGCCACTTTCCCGTTTCGACGGCATAACATAAGCGATCGTAAACCTCTGGTGTCATCGCTTTTAACAGTTGTTCAATATCCATGGATGGCTCCGCTTTTTGACATGTCCCTATTATGCCTTAACCGACCTGCCTTTCGGCATCTCGAGTTCAGTGCGCAAAATCACGCTTTAGGACATAAACTACACTTAGATTTGAAGTATACTCACCGCAACTGATTGAGGATACGAACAACCATGCCTTTAAGATTACCTAAATCACTCACTGCTGCTTCTGCTGGCGCAATGCTTTTGCTACTGGCTGGTTGTGAGGGAGAACCGACCACCAACCAAGTGTGTGATACGCATCCTGAATTGTGCGAAGGGTTAAATATTGGTGATGGCCAATGCCGTTTTGAGCGTTCAGACTTGATTTTCAAACGGTTAGCGGTGGATGAAAAGCCCAGTGATCTTAATAAGCTGGCCGAGCTCAAACAGACTCAAGTCTATTTACGCTGCATGGAGCTGGTTGCGGGAATCGAACCAACCACTCTAAAAGAGCGAAAAACGAAGCGTACCGAAGCGGTCTATCACGCCTATGATTCTATCGAACGCTTAGAACGTGAATTGAAAGACTCGTATCAGCCACCGGTGATTTATTACCGCTGGTCACAAGGCGATAACAGCGCTTTACCTCAATTTCTAAAACTTGAGGGGACACAGCATCTTGAAACGCCTCAGCTTCAACTTGGACTCGCCACCTATTACGTCTCCCGAGACAGACACAAAACCGTTCGTATCTTATTGCATGTGCTTGAGCTGTATGACGGCAACGATGAAGAGGTACGTGACGAAGTGATCCCTGAAGCGATTAAATCCTTAGCGACCACTAACCATGCATTAGAGCGCTTCGATCATGCGTATCTATGGGCCAAAGTGGGTAAAGACTATAACTTACCCATAGCTGACAGTGACCGATTAGCACGGCTCTATCCTCTATCAGAGGAGCGCCGCAACCAGTTGGAATCAATAGCAAAAGATATCTCTGCAGCAATCCGAGACGGTAATTTCGAAGCCACTTTAGTCAACGCAATTGATCCCAAAGAACCGACCTAGCATCAAGGCGCCTGCGATCGCGGGCGCTTCTCTCTATTTGTCAGTTATTTTCAAACCCAGCTCTCTTCGACAGATAACGGAATTGATGTGCTTGCCTTTCACGATCGCGCATCTGCTTCTACGCTTTTCAATACACCAGCTGTCATCCAATACCTCATCCTTTCGCTTTGTACCAATTGGTCAAAGAAGGGACAGGTAGAGTCGCAGGGGCGCAAAATGTTTAGGTGATGTAAAAAAAATCCGTACTTTTTTTTGACTTTAAACAATTTTGGGCGCGATTACCCTTGCATGGACGGGTCCTATTCTGTAATTTTACTACCAGTTTCATCTCACTAGAAATTAAGTTGTGGAGCAACATAATGACTATCAAAGTAGGTATTAACGGTTTTGGTCGTATCGGCCGCTTCGTATTCCGTGCTTCTGTAGAGCGCGAAGACATTGAAGTAGTAGCAATCAACGACCTGATTGACGTTGAGTATATGGCTTACATGCTGAAGTACGACTCAACTCACGGCCGCTTCAACGGCACTGTTGAAGTGAAAGACGGCAACCTGATCGTTAACGGTAAGAAAGTACGTGTAACGGCAGAGCGCAACCCAGCAGATCTTAAGTGGGATGAGGCTGGTGTTGACGTTGTTGCTGAAGCAACCGGTATCTTCCTGACTGACGAAACAGCACGTCAACACATCCAAGCGGGTGCGAAGAAAGTTGTTCTGACTGGTCCATCTAAAGACGCAACCCCAATGTTCGTAATGGGTGTTAACCACAGCGAGTATGCGGGTCAAGATATCGTTTCAAACGCATCTTGTACTACTAACTGTCTTGCGCCAATCGCGAAAGTACTGAACGACAAGTTTGGTATCGAGTCTGGCCTGATGACTACTGTTCACGCAACTACTGCAACTCAGAAAACTGTTGACGGTCCTTCTGCGAAAGACTGGCGCGGTGGCCGTGGTGCGTCTCAGAACATCATCCCATCTTCAACTGGTGCAGCGAAAGCAGTAGGTAAAGTACTTCCTGAGCTGAACGGTAAACTGACTGGTATGGCGTTCCGCGTACCAACTGCCAACGTTTCTGTTGTTGACCTGACTGTCAACCTAGAGAAAGCAGCATCTTACGAGCAAATCTGTGCCGCGATGAAAGAAGCGTCTGAAGGTGAGCTGAAAGGTGTTCTTGGTTACACTGAAGATGCGGTTGTTTCTCAAGACTTCATCGGTGAAGTACAAACATCAGTATTCGATGCCAAAGCAGGTATCGCACTGACCGACAAATTCGTTAAAGTTGTATCTTGGTACGACAACGAAATCGGCTACTCAAACAAAGTACTTGACCTAGTTGCACACATCTCTAAGTAAGTTGCAATTAGCCTAGTATTGATTAAAGGCGGCCGTTGGCCGCCTTTTGTTTATGAGCTCTATGCCGTTTCTGCGCAATAAAGGACGCGATTATGACTTCTCATACTCTGCACTTCGAGCGCCGGCTCTCGGCGTCAGTTGATTTATGTTATCGCCAAGCCGTCCCCGTTCTTCGGATTCAACATCCAGCCTGTGATGCGACTATCAGTCAATTTGGGGCACACTTACTGTCATTTTCTCCACGCGATGCGGAACCACTGATTTGGATGAGTGGCAATGCAGTCTATGACGCAAAAACGCCTCTACGGGGTGGCATTCCCGTTTGCTTTCCTTGGTTCGGCCAAACGGGATCTCCCTCACATGGTTTTGCACGTCGCGTTATGTGGAACATCCAACACATTGAAGAAAATACGCAAGGTGTGACGATACAATTATCTCTGACGCCCTCGGAGACGACCCGTGCCCTTTGGCCACACGATTTTGAAGCCGTTATGACATTCACGCTCACCCACACGCTCGATGTCGCTTTAACGGTAAAAAACACTGACTCGCTGCCATTTGAGTTCGGAGGCGCCCTGCACAGTTACCTTTCCGTTGCGGATAGTGAACAAGCAACCGTAGCGGGTGTGGGAAGCCACTATCTCGACAACTTCAGCCACGGACAGAGAAAGCCCGCCTCTGGCACCGTGACTTTTGAAGAGCCCGTCGACCGCATTTATACCGACTCTGCCTCGTCATTAACCCTGACTGATACGGCAGGGTATCGACGTATTGTCGTCAATAATCAAGGCGAGACGAGCGCAGTCGTCTGGAATCCAGGCCAAGCGGCTTCGGTACAAATGTCTGATATGGACGACGACGGCTATCTACATTTTGTCTGTATTGAAGCCGCCATTGAGCAACCCAGTATTCAGCTAGCACCGGGAGAAAGCCACACGCTGAACACCTGTATTCATGACGAAAAACATGGTGAGTTACTGCTCTAGGTAATCTGCAAACACGAAAAAGGCAGCCTACGCTGCCTGTTTGCATGTTGGTCGCGGCCAAGCGAACAGGCTGACCGCTCGCTGGGGGGCCTGAATCAATAAAAAATATAATTCATTCCAAGGTAGCCTGAAGTCGCCGTTGATTGGTCTACCATTGGGCTATCTGCAATGTTGTCATCTAAATTGGTGTAACGCACCCCACCAAGCAGCTGGATGCGCTCTGTCAGCATCACATAACCACTAGCACCGATAAAATAGTGTCCCGCAGAGCCGGGCTCGTAGGCGGATAATCCAGAGCGTGATGCCTCCGCGGCGCTGATCCCATAAAGGTGTTGATTAAGGTCACTACTGTTGTAGGAATACCCCACTTCCGGGGAGATCCCCCATCGCTGGCGGTTCATCCCATATTTCCAGCTGACTTCCCCATACAGGCCATCTCTATCATGGGTCACCCCCTCACCGACTAACGCTTGAAATCGACCGATTGGCGAGTGGTATTGATACGCTAGAGCCAAAACAACCGACGTATCGCGTTTATCAAGTAAACTTAGCTGTGGGTCATCGGTATCTGCAGGATCAAAACGACGTGGATCATAGGTCGTCGATAGGACGAGGTTATGCGTGGCATCTTTTGGCGCCAAACGCGCGCCTGCGGTAAGTCCTCGGAAATAGAAATGGTCAGTATCGACATTAATGGTCGGTACAATCAGCGGGTCGGTATCAGTGTCCTTATAAGGTTGGGGAGAAAAGGCGGCGAGGACACCGGCAGACACACGTGTTTCTGCGGAAACACTTCCCGCGGCGAGTAGTAGGCATGATGCCACCGCCGCTTTAACAAGCTTTTCAGTCATTCTTCTTCCTTAATTTGCTGGTCAACGCACAATTTAGAATTAGGCCAGTAGCTGTCCATACACCACACTTATCGTGGACACCATCACTGATATTACCCTCTCAACGTGACAGCCTACTACAACAACTTGAATCTAAGCTGTCTTACACGTGGCTATTTGATTTACCTATCAATGGTAGGGGAAAAAATATCGAAAAAACAATCAATTCTTTCACGCAAAATCGTGGATTGGGGTCTAACATTATTATGAGGAAAAGGGAAATTCAGCCAAAGGACCACCTTTTCTTTATGAGTTATCAGACGATTTAGGGGGCAGGACCATGACTATTTTCGATCATTATCGTCAGCGTTACGAAGATGCAAAAGACGAAGAATTGAGCCTTCAGGAGTTCTTGGATCTGTGCCGAGACGATCGCAGCGCTTATGCCAATGCCGCCGAGCGCCTGTTGATGGCCATCGGTGAACCAGAGAAGATTGACACCTCCCTCGACCCACGGCTCAGTCGTATTTTCTCCAACCGTGTTATTTCACGCTATAAGACCTTTGAAGACTTTTATGGCATGGAAGAGTCGATTGAGCAAATCGTCTCCTACCTCAAACACGCCGCGCAAGGGCTGGAAGAACGCAAACAGATCCTTTATTTACTCGGCCCTGTCGGCGGCGGTAAATCCTCGCTTGCAGAAAAACTGAAAAGCTTGATGCAGCAAGTACCGATTTATGTGCTAACCGCGAACGGCGAACGCAGTCCGGTCAATGATCATCCTTTCTGCCTTTTTGATGCTGAAGAGGATGGTCACCTGCTAGAAAAAGAGTACGGTGTCCCGCAGCGTTATATTCGTAGCATTATGTCGCCTTGGGCCGCCAAGCGACTTAAAGAGTTTGGTGGCGACATCAGTCAATTTAAAGTCGTGAAGGTTCGCCCCTCAGTACTCAATCAAGTCGCCGTGGCGAAAACCGAGCCCGGGGATGAAAACAATCAGGATATTTCCTCCTTGGTGGGCAAGGTCGATATCCGTCAGCTCGAACACTTTTCGCAAGACGATCCTGATGCGTATTCCTACTCTGGCGCACTGTGTAAGGCCAATCAGGGGCTGATGGAGTTTGTGGAAATGTTCAAAGCACCAATCAAGGTGCTGCACCCCTTGTTGACGGCGACGCAAGAGGGCAACTACAACGGGACCGAAGGTCTGTCTGCCCTGCCGTTTGATGGCATCATTCTCGCTCACTCCAACGAATCGGAATGGCAGTCATTCCGCAACAACAAAAACAATGAAGCATTCCTCGACCGTGTTTACATCGTCAAGGTGCCTTATTGCTTACGCGTCTCCGAAGAGATCCGTATTTACGACAAACTCTTGTCGCACAGTGAGCTAAAACAAGCGCCTTGTTCACCAAGTACGCTAGATATTCTCGCTCGCTTTACGGTGCTTTCTCGCTTGAAAGATCCTGAGAACTCGTCCATTTATTCGAAAATGCGCGTCTACGACGGTGAAACCCTCAAAGACACCGATCCCAAAGCGAAGTCGTACCAAGAGTACCGCGATTACGCCGGGGTTGATGAGGGCATGGATGGGCTCTCAACCCGCTTTGCGTTCAAGATCCTATCTCGTGTGTTTAACTTTGACCACGCAGAAGTCGCCGCAAACCCGGTCCACCTCTTTTACGTCCTTGAGCAACAAATTGAACGTGAGCAATTCCCACAAGAAATTGCAGAGCGTTACCTCGAGCACCTAAAAGGCTATCTAATCCCGAAATATATCGAGTTTATCGGCAAAGAAATTCAAACGGCGTATCTCGAGTCTTACTCGGAGTATGGTCAGAATATCTTTGACCGCTACGTAACTTATGCAGACTTTTGGATTCAAGACCAAGAGTTCCGCGACCCAGACACCGGCCAACTGTTCGATCGCTCGGCACTCAATAGCGAGCTGGAGAAAATTGAGAAGCCTGCCGGGATCAGCAACCCGAAAGACTTCCGTAACGAGATCGTCAATTTCGTCCTACGTGCACGTGCCAATAATGAGGGAAAAAACCCTGCTTGGACCAGCTACGAGAAGCTGAAAACGGTCATCGAGAAGAAAATGTTCTCCAATACCGAAGACTTGCTACCGGTGATTTCATTCAACACCAAAACGTCTAGCGACGAGCAGAAAAAACACGACGACTTTGTCGCTCGTATGATGGAAAAAGGATATACCCGCAAGCAGGTTCGCTTGCTATCTGAATGGTATTTGCGCGTACGTAAATCGTCGTAGCATATCCCTTTCAGGGCGGACACACGTGACGGGAGAGAGTTATGGCGCATTTTATTGATCGTCGGCTCAATGGCAAAAATAAAAGCACCGTCAATCGACAGCGCTTTTTACGCCGCCACAAAAGGCAGATAAAAGAGTCAATCGCCGACGCCGTCAACAACCGGTCAATCACTGATGTCGAAAGTGGCGAGGATATTTCGATTCCATCACGCGACATCCGTGAACCGACCTTTCACCAAGGCAAAGGAGGACAGCGTGATGCTGTCCATCCTGGCAACGACCAATTTAGCCCCGGCGATCGTATTGCACGCCCCCCCGGTGGCGAAGGCGGTGGTGGCACAGGTGACGGACAAGCGAGTCCAGACGGTGAAGGCCAAGACGATTTTGTCTTCCAAATTTCGAAAGATGAGTATCTCGACTTGTTGTTTGAAGATCTCGAGCTACCCAATCTGAAGAAAAATCAAATGCAAAAAATGGTGGAGTATAAGACCCACCGTGCGGGGTATACCTCCAATGGCGTACCCTCAAATATCGCCATTGTGCGCTCGTTGCAAAACTCGTTGGCGCGTCGCACCGCGATGTCTGCGAGCAAGCGCCGAGAGCTGGCAGAGCTAGAGGAAGCGCTGGAAAGCTTGCGTCACTCTGAGCCAGCACAGCCTTTGGAAATGAAGCGACTTGAAGAGGAAATTGCAGCACTGAAAAGCAAGATCGCCGCGGTACCTTTTATTGATACCTTCGATCTTCGCTATAAAAACTACGAAAAACGGCCACAGCCCAGTAGCCAAGCGGTGATGTTCTGTCTGATGGACGTATCAGGGTCAATGGATCAGGCGACTAAAGATATCGCAAAACGCTTTTATATCTTGTTGTATTTGTTCCTAACCCGTACCTACAAAAATGTAGAGGTAGTCTTTATTCGCCATCATACCCAAGCAAAAGAAGTCGATGAGCACGAATTCTTTTACTCGCAAGAAACCGGCGGCACCATTGTCTCCAGTGCATTGCGCTTGATGGATGAGATCATCAAAGACAGGTACAACCCCACAGAGTGGAACGTGTATGCCGCCCAAGCGTCTGACGGCGACAACTGGGCAGACGATTCACCGGGTTGTCGTGAGCTACTGCAGAAAAGCTTACTGCCGGTCAGCCGCTATTACGCCTATATCGAGATTACGCGCCGCGCGCATCAAACGTTATGGCGTGAATATGAGGCACTCGCGGAAAGTCATGACAACTTTGCGATGCAGAATATTCGTTCGGCGGAAGACATCTTCCCCGTGTTCCGCGAATTGTTTAAGCGTCAGGTCGAAGCCTGACGCCATCTCTGCATCGGTATGTTTTTTCAGGGAGATTAGGTATGGCTGTCACTAAAGGCAAACGTAAGACGCCGCTCCATGATGGGCCGGATTGGACCTTTGACCTGCTTGAGCAGTATCACAAGGAAATTAAGCGCGTTGCCGAGCACTACAGGCTCGACACCTACGCCAACCAGATTGAAATTATCGCTGCCGAGCAAATGATGGATGCCTACTCAAGCGTTGGCATGCCGATAAACTACAACCACTGGTCATTTGGCAAGAAGTTTATCGAGACAGAACGTCACTATAAGCACGGTTACATGGGACTTGCCTATGAGATAGTGATCAACTCAGACCCTTGTATTGCTTATTTAATGGAAGAAAACACCATCACCATGCAAGCATTGGTGATGGCTCATGCCTGTTATGGGCACAATTCTTTTTTTAAGGGCAACTACCTATTCCAAACCTGGACCGATGCTGGCTCAATTATCGACTACCTGCTGTTTGCGAAAAATTACATCAGTGAATGCGAAGAGAAGTATGGCCTCGCCGAAGTCGAAAACTTGCTCGACTCTTGCCATGCGCTGATGAATTACGGGGTAGACAGATACAAACGTCCACAGAAAATTTCTCTCGCGGAAGAAAAAGCGCGACAAAAAGCCCGCGAAGATTATTTGCAAACCCAAGTGAATGAACTGTGGCGTACCATTCCTGGTGGTAATAAAGAACAGGAACAAGAAAAACGACGCTTCCCCGCCGAGCCGCAAGAAAACCTGCTGTATTTCTTTGAAAAACACTCGCCATTACTAGAGCCTTGGCAGCGTGAAGTGGTGCGCATAGTGCGCAAGATTAGCCAGTATTTTTATCCGCAAAAACAAACTCAAGTGATGAATGAAGGGTGGGCAACCTTCTGGCATTACACCATACTGAATCATCTTTACGATGAGGGCTTGGTGACGGAAAGCTTTATCATGGAGTTTTTGCACAGCCATACCAATGTGGTCGCACAGCCGCCCTACAACAGCCAATACTACTCAGGGATTAACCCCTATGCACTTGGCTTTGCCATGTTCCAAGATATTCGCCGAATGTGTGAAAACCCAACCGAAGAAGATAAGTACTGGTTCCCAGAGATTGCAGGCAAGGACTGGCTCGATACGGTGCATTTTGCGATGGCAAACTTTAAAGACGAGAGCTTTATCAGCCAGTTTTTATCGCCCAAAGTCATGCGCGATATGAAGCTTTTCGCCGTCAATGATGACGATAAGCAAAGCTATATCGAAGTCACCAGTATTCACAATGAACAAGGCTACCGTCAGCTGAGAGAAAAACTTTCAGCCCAATATAACCTCAGTAATCGTGAACCCAACATCCAAGTCTATGATGTCGACTTACGCGGTAATCGGTCACTCACCCTGCGCTATGTGCCTCATAACCGCATCCCTTTGGCCAATTCCTATGAGGAGGTGCTGAAGCATGTCCATCGACTTTGGGGATTTGAAGTTATCCTCGAAGAGGAAACCAGTGAAGGACGAGGGAAAATATTGAGTAGCTGTCCGAAACGGCCGCAGTTTGACCCTGACATGTTAGTCGGTAGTTAGTGCCACCTGTCCCGTCCTAAGATAGATAGACAAAAAAGCCAGAGGCACAAGGCCTCTGGCTTTTCACTGTTTAAACCGATGAGACGCAAAACAATATCGCACCTCGGTTGAGGTAATGCGTCAGCTAGGCCTCTTCTTCGGCCATATTGGCTGCAATGGTTTCACGATTGCCAAACCACAATGCACCACTTTCACGACCGTACTGCTTCACCCGATCGCTGATGGCATTATGTTGATTGTTTTCAATCAAACCACGCAAGTCGCTGTAGAAGCGTAATGCAATCTCACAAGCACGGCGATCCATAAAGTAGTATCCACCTACTCGCGAATAAATCTGACGCATGCCATTAATGGTCAATACATACACTTTATTACCAGAATAATGTGCCATGCCTTGGAACAGCATGTAATCGAAGTGGTTAAAGGCACGTCCCATTGAGATCCGCTCACACAATGCGGGATCTTGCTTGCCGTACTTATCTTGAATCTTCTTGACGTCTTTAAGCACCTCGGCTTGCTCATCAATCAAGGCAATAAACTGATCAAAGCTCTCACTTTCAAGCACTTGCTCACAGCGTTTAATCACATGATCGATAAGATTAATGCACTCTTGCGGGCGATTTTTTGCCGCATAGCGCATATAAACACCGCTAATATCGGTGCGCGCCGCCAGCAAATCTTCGAGCACACCGTGAACATCTTGGCCTTCCAGCGTCACTAACGTATCGAGAATGCTCAGCCCAGAGGTGCGCATATAATCGTTTACACGGGTCGGTTTGCCATGTTGGATAGTTAACCAACCATCGCGCGCTAAGCGCTGCAAGACTTCACGTAATGTGGTTCGGGTCACACCGATAAGCTCTGATAATTCACGCTCAGCCGGTAAAATCGACCCTTTCGGGAAGTGATTATTCCAAATACTTTCAATTATATATTTTTCAGCAAACGTTGCTGGGCTATCCGCCTTTATAACCATTGAATCTTAATTCCAATTTGCTTCTTGCTCTGATTAATAACTCATCATACCACTAGTCTTTTCAGGCAGAAACCGCTACGTGTTTTCAGGGCCAATGAAGTGACATCCTGCAGATTTTTGTACCAGATCAATGAAAATCTGGGCATAATTCGCAAAATTATGTCATACAAGATGTAACAAAGTATGTCTAAGGCAAAATAGCGCACATCCGTCATGCAGTTGCGACCAACCGCCTACGCTGCTCGCCATTGCCGAACACCGAATTTGTACAGTGACCCGCTCCTCGTACTGGATCCATCGCTCTCTCAAACGGGCTGCTATGGTTTCTGTGTACGTGTGTTTTCTCGCCATGCGCCGCCTGTACGATGCATACATAACCATGAGACTTTCACTATGGCTAAGACCATGACACTCAGAACCGCTTTTTTGAAGAACTTTCTCGGTAAAGCGCCAGATTGGTACAAACTGGCCATTGTCGCCTTTTTAATCATCAACCCGATTGTATTCTCGATTGACCCCTTCATTGCCGGCTGGCTACTGGTGGTTGAATTTATATTCACCTTAGCCATGGCGCTAAAATGCTACCCTCTGCAACCGGGCGGTCTGCTTGCGATTGAGGCCGTCGCCATCGGTATGACAAGCCCCGCGCAAGTAAAGCATGAATTGGTCGCCAACGTTGAAGTCTTGCTGCTACTGGTCTTTATGGTGGCAGGGATTTACTTTATGAAGCAGCTGTTGCTGTATATTTTCACCAAAATCTTATTGGGGATCCGTTCCAAAATTGCACTCTCTCTCGCGTTTTGTGTCGCGGCGGCGACGCTATCCGCCTTCCTAGATGCGCTAACCGTGATTGCCGTGGTGATTAGTGTCGCCGTGGGCTTTTACTCAATTTATCACCGCGTTGCCTCAGGAAAAGAATTTGGCGCCGCGCATGACCACACCTCAGATGAAAGCCTGAGTGATGATCTCAGTCGCAACGATCTGGAAAACTATCGCGCCTTCTTGCGCAGCCTACTGATGCATGCGGGCGTGGGTACCGCGCTCGGTGGCGTCATGACCATGGTAGGTGAACCTCAGAACCTGATTATTGCCGATCAAGCTGGCTGGCATTTTGGTGAGTTTATTCTGCGGATGGCACCAGTGACTCTGCCGGTCTTTGTCGCAGGCCTCCTCACCTGTGTGTTGGTGGAAAAGTTACGTCTATTCGGATACGGCGCACAGCTTCCAGATAACGTTCTTAAAATTCTGGTGGAGTACGATAAAGCACAACGCGCCAAACGCACACCACAAGATGTGGCTAAACTCGTGGTTCAAGCGTTGATCGCCGTTTGGTTAATTGCCGCCCTTGCCCTTCACTTAGCCGCAGTCGGCTTGATTGGTCTTAGCATTATCATCTTGGCAACCTCGTTCACCGGGGTAATCGATGAACACCACATCGGCAAAGCATTTGAAGAGGCGCTGCCCTTTACCGCGCTGTTGGCAGTGTTCTTCTCGGTAGTCGCCGTGATTATCGACCAACACTTATTTGCGCCTGTGATCGATCTCGTCCTGTCGTTGGAGGGCCATATGCAGCTCACCATGTTCTATATCGCGAACGGGTTGCTGTCCATGGTGTCTGATAATGTCTTCGTCGGCACTGTGTACATTAATGAAGTGAAATCCGCGCTTATCAACGGCGTTATCGACCGTGAACAATTCGACATGCTGGCTGTCGCCATTAACACTGGGACAAACCTGCCTTCGGTCGCCACCCCGAATGGTCAAGCCGCCTTCTTGTTCTTGCTCACCTCTACATTGGCACCGTTACTTCGCCTCTCCTACGGGCGCATGGTCTATATGGCATTGCCTTACACGATTGTAATGGGCCTACTCGGCGTGGTGGGGATCGAGTTTTTCTTGGTGCCGGCCACGGAATGGATGCTACATCAAGGATGGATTTCTGAAACCATTCATATGACCCAACAAGCCTTACCGAGTGCGCACTAACGCACTTCTACCATTGACCTCAGGCTCAACAAACGATTGAATAGCAAGGCCCTGTTTAGGGCCTTCTTTTGTATCAGGAGTAATTTGAGTTATGTGGCGCGCCTTAAACCAGTTTTCTCGCAGTCGTTTTTCTTGGCTGCTATTGCTCGTGTGTGTTGTCGGTCTTGAGGCTACAGCGCTGTATTTCCAATATCACCAATCGCTCGCGCCTTGTGTGATGTGTATTTATGAACGGGTTGCACTGTTTGGAGTAGGAGCAGCCGCACTGATTGGCGTGATTGCGCCGCAAAATGCTGCACTACGCACCTTGGGGTTGCTCGGCTATGGGGTGACCGCTGCCTGGGGGCTGAAACTGGCACTTGAGCATGTCAGTTACCAATTTCCGGATCCGAATCAACTGTTCGGCCCGACGTGTGATGTCGCGGTGAACTTCCCGACTTGGGCCCCACTCAATCAATGGCTTCCGCAGGTATTTGAAGCTTATGGTGATTGCAGCAAGGTGGTATGGCAATGGCTTGGCTTTTCGATGCCACAATGGTTGGTAGGCATTTTCTCGGCCATGCTGGTGGTGTGGGGGTTAGTCATCATCGCCCAATTTATTGGCCGACCACCGCGTCGTATCTTTTCTTAGTAACCTTGACGCGCCGCCTCCAAATCGAGGGCGGCGCATCTGTAGCCACTTAGGCTTCGCAAACGATTTTCGTATCGGTTTGCAGCTTGGCTAGCAAAGGTCTATCCGCTGCACTAAATACCGCGGGATCGAGTCGGTTTGGTTCGCTCCAGTGAATGGCCTGATGACTCAAGGCTTCAGGCTCTCCCTTGGCGAGGGTGCACCAATAGCTACACAACAAAATGCGCTTATCACCGTAGTCATATTCTGTTTCGACAATCGGCGCGCCGACGGCTACCGTCACTCCCAGCTCTTCTTTTAGCTCACGCGCGAGAGCTTGTTGATCGCTTTCATCCGCTTCTACTTTACCCCCCGGAAATTCCCACCAGCTAATGTAGGCCTTGTCTGGGTGGCGCTGAGCAACAAGCACTTGGTTTGCTTGCCCAATCACACCGGCGACCACACGAATCGCCGCTTGCGTGTTTACTTGCGTCATCGTTCTCTCCTGCAATCGCTTATCGCCCACAACACTTTTTAAACTTGGTGCCACTGCCACACGGACAAGGGTCGTTACGCCCTACCGACTTAAACGGGTTAATTTGATGGGCGCCATGGCTGCCTTGCTGCACTTCATCGGCTGCTTTGGCGACCTCTTGGATCATTAGGTCCAATTGGTCGATGTAGCGACCGGGCTCAATATCTAAGCCAACTTCTTTCATTTGCGCCAGCGTCCCCGCCTCGTCATGCAGCAACAGCATTGAGGTCACCAGTGCGGATAACATGCGGCGACTTCCATCGCCTACTGTGGCTTCTTGCCAATGAGGTTCAACATAAGGCCATACCGAAAGAAAACCCTCGGCAAACGCTTGAGCCGGTTCGCTACGTAACGACAGCATCAACGCGTCTGGCAACCCATAGTCGTTGCGCATGAGAGCGTGATACTGCGCGTCAAGATGCGCGAGGATCGTCTTTTTATCGGCGTCAGGTAAATGGACATCGTCTTCATCAAGGCCTGCCGTCATCAATACCGATAACCATGTGTCCGGTGATAGCGGTGCGGGACAGATATTGGCGGCCAGCAGGGCGCCTTCTACAAAGCTGGCTGGCATGCCTTCCCATTCAGAAGAAAGCGTGATTAGTGTTGACATTCTGTCTCCCGTATCTGTTGAGTCGCGTCAGCGAGGCGAGCGTTATCCAGCTCACGCACTATCTCATCGGCGCGATTGAGCACGCGAATCGCTTTAAAACAAGCGTCTGCTTGCGGATAGTACTGACGTAAATATTTGAACCACTGTTTTATTCGGTTCGGGAAATACTGGCCCTTATCGCCTTGTAGCTCGAGTTCGGTATAGCGTACCAATAACGTAAGCACGTCTGTCCACGCCATTGGCGCAACATTGTCTCGAATGTGGGCGCCAAGGTTGGGCATGTTCAGGGCGCCACGACAAACCATTAAGGTGTCGCACCCGGTGATGGCTTGGCAGCGCAATGCATCCTCTCGGTGCCAAATATCGCCATTCGCGGTGACAGGAATAGGCAGTTGTTGATTTATCTCTGCGATCAAATCCCAACGAATGGTACCCGCTTTGTAGCCATCACGCTTGGTTCGACCGTGGACCACAAGCTCAGAGGCACCGGCTTGGTATACCGCATCAGCAATCTCCGGGTAGTCATCTAAATCGTTGTAGCCAAGACGAATTTTGGCACTCACCACATGGGCTGAGTCCACCGCATCGCGTACCGCTTTCACCACATCAAACATATGCTCTGGGGTCTTAAGCAAAGCCGCACCACCTCGGTTGCCATTCACCGTTTTTGACGGACAGCCAAAATTAATATCTATCCCGTGGGAGCCAAGCTCAATGGCACGGACGGCATTGCGCGCCATCGCCACCGGGTCTTGTCCCAACAGCTGCACACGCACCGGCGTGCCGGCGGCGGTAACGCCTCCTTGATGCAATTCAGGGCACAAGCGATAAAAGACCTTCTCGGGTAAACGCTGATCGACCACACGCACAAATTCCGTCACACAGAGACTGTAATGATTGATCTCCGTAAGCAGGTTTCTCATTAAGGGATCGAGTACCCCTTCCATCGGGCCTAAAACCACGCGAGGGGCGGATGGATATGTTTGACTCATGCCATGACCTTTACCAGTAAGGCGCGCTATTTTGCCAGCTTTTGCCGCAAAGCGCAGCTAACAAAAAAAGCCAGTCAAAATATGACTGGCTTTCAAACCGTTAGCGTTGATGGTACAGACCTAGCCCTCTGCTTTCGCAGCCTCAACCATGGCTTCTAACTGCGGATAAGGTAAATAGCCCGGCGCGACTTGATCGCCAATGATCATCGCTGGCGTGCCACGCAGCCCAAGCTCAACAAAGGCTCGGTAGTTATCCGCCACCGCTTTTCCTGTTTCTTCTGGCGTTTTTAGCCATTGCTCGGTCTTGGTTTTCTTGGCGATTTTCTCTAGCGAGCGCGCATCATGCATACCACGCTTTTTCATCAGCAATTCATGAACTTGCGCAAAAGCCTCTGGCTGTTCTAGCCATACATTCATGGCATACACCGCAGAGTTAGTGCCCAACTCATCAATGGTTTGTTGTTTAAGTGGCACGGCAATATTGATGACTTTGACATCATCATGCGCGGCCACCAGCTTTTGCAGTTCGTCTTCCAACTTTTTACAGTACGGGCAGTTGTAGTCCATAAAGTTCACCACAGTGACGGTTGGATTTTCAGCGCCAATCCAGCTGTGGGTCTTAGACTCAAACCAGTCGCGACGTTTGGCAAGGTTCTGCTTAAACGTCTGCTGTTGCTCGACAAACTTCTGCAAACTCTGATTAAGGTTGGCAATTAGCTTGGGGTTATCTTCCAACAGGCTAACAATTTCATCCAGTTGCGCTTGCTGTGTATCGCTTAAATTCTTGGCGCTAGCAGGCATGGCTAGCATCATGAGCGCAACACATGGCGCGATATAACGAGTGAAGGACATTGGGTTTCCTTTTTATTGATATAAATGCATTACAACAGTCTCAACCATAGGCCAAGGGGCGTGGTGAATCCGGTTGTAATTGAAGTAATTTTTCCTTGTTCGATCACCATCACGGTGGGCGTTACTTTCACTGAAAAGGCATTAGAAAGCGCCCCGCTTTGATCGTTCACCACAGGAAAATCATAACCATGATGAGCAAGGTATCCGGCCACATGTTTATCCGAGCCTGAGCGTAACGCGATCGAGACCACTTGCGCATGACCACTTAGCCAATCTACCGAGGGGGTCACAAAACGGCATACCCCACACCAACTTGCCCACACATAGACCAGCACCGGCTCTTGTTGCGACATAGCAACCAAATCTTGTTGGCGACCATCCAGCAAACGCATCGACGTCACCGGTACCTGACTGGTATCGATATCACGGCTTCGCCACCAATCGACGGCAGTGCTCGATATCAATACAAACACGATGAGCCAGCACAGATCACGCGCACCACGTTTGACCCGCTGACGCCATGACAGTTTCCTTTGAGTGGCCGTCATGGTGTTTTCGCCCGCTCAATCGCGGCCATCACCGCGTTATCGGTCAAAATCACCGGCAACACGATCCCATCAGGTGCACCCGGACCATAAACAATATTGAACGGCACGCCATAGCGCTGGTGCTTTTGCAAATACTGCGTCACGGTATCACTCGGACGGGTCCAATCACCTTGCATCGTCACTACATTCGGTGCGGTGATCGCATCATAGACGGGCGACTGTAGCATTACCCCTACTTTGTTGGCATGGCAGGTAATACACCAATCAGCGGTCACATCGACAAACACCACTTGTCCCTGTTCGACGGCGCGCGTGATTGCCGCTTCATCAAGGCTTACCCAATCTGGTTCAGGATTGAGGGGCGTTGCCCACTGCTGCGCGGTCAAGGACGCTCCTATCAGCCCAAGCACAATAATAACCAGCAACCCAGCCGAGCCTTTAATTGCTGCCAGCTTGCCAAGGGTCCGATATGTCAGCCACACAGTGGCAACCAGCAACAGTGTTCCCACTGCTATTGCACCTAAGACGCCAAGATAAGGCATCCATAACCAGAATAGCCACACTGTGGTGCCAGCCAGCAACAGCGCAAAGATCCGTTTGACATGGTTCATCCACGGGCCGGGTTTTGGCAATGCGCGAGTCAGCCCCGGGAAAGCGGCGACCAACAGCCACGGCAGCGCCATACCAATCGCCAGCGCGGTAAAAATCAGCCATAGCGCCGTCAAGGAGCCGCCCAATGCATACGCCACTGCTGTGCCAAGGAAAGGGGCCGAACACGGTGTGGCCAGTAAGGTTGCAAACACGCCTTGCACAAAATGACCACTGTGGGTGTGACCCCCACGTGTTGCTAGCCACGTCTGCCAGCTTGAGGGCAAATCAATACGCAGCACGTCGAATAAGCTCAGGGCAAAGAGCCAAATCACCAGCGTCATGACCCCGATAAAGATCGGACTTTGGAACTGGATGCCCCAACCCACCGCTTGTCCTGTTAGCTTGAGCGCCATCAGTAATCCAGCAATCGCCCAGAAGGAGACGAGTATCCCGGCTGCTGAGGCCAAAAACTGGCCACGAATGACACCACGAGTGGCGTTAGGGTTCGCAACGATACTGTTTAGTTTGAGTCCCAGAACGGGAAGCACACAGGGCATCACATTCAGGATCAAACCGCCTAAGAGCGCAATCCCGCCAATCACCCAAATAGAAAGTCCCGCGTGTGCAACCACATGGCCTGCTTGCACCGTGATGCTATGCTCGGCAAGTAGCTGTTTATCCATGACGGTAACCTGAATCGGCTTGTCGGTAAGATTGGGCGTTTCTATCCAATTGGTTACATCAAAGGTCGCGGTCAGCGTATTGCCATCACGGTGGATACTCGGCACCCCAAAGGTGTCATCAATCACCGCCTCACCATCCACCAAGAGATCAGGTTGCTGCCAAGCTTGGTTGCCCGTCACGGTGACGGCGAGCTGCTGTTTACTGGCATCCCACACCGCAGAATCAAGCGTCACATTTGGGAGTGGCTTGGGCACCTGACTCATCGCTTGGTTAAACTGATACATCCGCTCGCCATCGGCCTCTAGTGCACTAGGCGTAAAGTCGAGCGAGATAGGATAGTCAGTGATCACACACACACTGGTACACGATGACAAGCGCAGCGTCGCATCCAGTGAAACCGGTTGTTGCCAGTGTTCAACATCTAATGTCAGAGGGAAAGCAACCTGCCCTTTATAGCCGAGCATGGTCAACCCAAGCTGCTCATAGCGCTTCGGCGCCGGCCAGTGCCAAGTAATCTGGTTCAGGTTTTGGCTGTCATTGATAATCAACTCGGGTGCCACGCCCCCTTCGCCGGGCGAGCGCCAGTATGTTTTCCAATCACCTTGCAAGCGGATAGAAAGTAAACCATCGAGGCGCAGCGTGTCTGGACTCCCTTGCCCAGTTAACGCTAAACGTGCCGTCACCGGTGGGTGATCAGGATTGCTAAGCCAGCCGGTATCCGGGGCATTAGCTCGGGCCGTTGGAGTGAGTAGCAGTAAGCACAAAGACAATAGCGGCAGCAAGACCCAAGCTTGCCAAGCGCGACCTTGTTTAACAGTGTGCCAATAGTCATTGATTCGATTCATAAGTCTGTTCCTTGTTAAGAATAAATACGCCATTTGAAAAGCAGGCGCTTTATTCTCGGAACACACAAAAGCAAAGGTGTCGTCGCCGATAGGTGGGTGGGTCGTGAGTAGGTAAAGTAATCGATACGCTCACCGTCGCCATGACCGCAAGTAATACAATCAGCCACCAAAGTGGCGCGGGAAGCCAATCGAGCGTCAATACTGTAGGCTGTACCAGCTGCTCAGACAGGGCACATTTTTTCCCGACCGCACTCGTGTCATCACTTTGGTCTTGCATACTCAATGCTTGGCAAGCGGCTTGCACACCTGATTGCCAACTCAG
The DNA here is from genome assembly GCF_001996125.1 of Salinivibrio sp. PR932. Classification (NCBI taxonomy): domain Bacteria; kingdom Pseudomonadati; phylum Pseudomonadota; class Gammaproteobacteria; order Vibrionales; family Vibrionaceae; genus Salinivibrio; species Salinivibrio sp. PR932. The sequence continues at coordinate 88,122 of NZ_MUFM01000001.1, forward strand.
CTGGTTTTGCAAGGCGCACACTGCCAGAACCCATATCGCTACCGCGAGGGCCCAGCCAGCTTTAAAACGACGTGCATACTCTTGCATTCCACCTCCTGTCGAGTTGGCAATCATTATGCCCAACAGCAGAAAATAAACAATGGGTTATCCGCGAAGAACCATCGCCTTACGCCGTGGCTTGCATGTCGATACAGTGCCGTCTTCACAAAAAAGGCACCGCAAGTGTCGGTGCCTAGCTAAACAACGTCATCATATGTCTGCTGCCATTAACGCTCGGCAGGATGATTCAAAATATGATCTTCCCAATCAATCACATCGATTTCGTATACCACGCTGTCTTTGACCGAGATCCCAGCTTGGTGCATTGCCGCTTTTGAGCCAGTGATCAGAGGATGCCACTCAGGCAGCGGTTTATTCTCTGCCAACAAGCGGTACGCGCAAGTCTCTGGCAACCAGTAGAACTCATCTATTTTATCGCGGGTAAGCTTGAGGCATGACTCTTCATAAGAAAAGCGATTGGGATAGTCTTTGCATGTGCACGTTTTATCATCGAGCAGACTACACGCCACGTTGGTGTAGTAGAGCTCGTCGGTCTCTTCGTCGATCAGCTTATGTAAACAGCAACGGCCACAACCGTCACATAAAGCTTCCCACTCCTCGTCGCTCATTTGCGCCAAGGTTTTTTGTTGCCAAAAAGGCGTGCTCATGATGTGTACTCTCTTATATTTTTCCGCTTTGTGGCGGTAACGACATTGCGCCGCTGTTATAACCATCATAGCGGTAAAGTGCAAGCGACCTTCCCTTCCCGACTTGGCGACAACCAACGTCAATGGTAGAGTGCCTGCCCGTTTTTCTCCGATACCGAGGTTTTATGCCCACTACGCCGACATTCTCGTGCCGTTTAGGCTGCGGCGCGTGTTGTATTGCCCCGAGTATTTCCTCTCCAATACCCGGTATGCCTGACGGTAAACCCGCAGGAACACGATGTGTCCAACTCGACGAGCATAATTTATGTAAACTGTTTGGTCGTCCTGAGCGACCTGCAGTGTGTAGTGCCTTTAGCGCTGACAAAGACGTGTGCGGTGAGAGTACCCAGCAAGCGTTAGATAATTTAATTTACCTCGAGGCGGCAACATAAAAAACGCCAGCCCAGTGATGAGCTAGCGTTATTGTAGCGAAACGCGTGTTCTCGCTTTAGCTTTGAATACCTACGATCAACCAAGGTGCATTGGACTGGGTCAAATCACGCTCCAGATGCCAAATATCCGAGATATCTTCTTCTACACCCTCGACACGATCACAGTAACGACCGGTGAATTTCAAACTCAGTTGGGCAGTGCGACTGTCGTAATCGGCACGCACAATCTCAGCATCCACATACATCACTTCGGTGTGTTGCTCTCCGCCTAATCGCGCACGTTCGGCGGCTAAGTCGTTATACAGCGCTGGCGTCACGTACTCTTGGATTTTCTCCAGCTCGTTATGGTTCCAAGCGCCTTGCAAAATACGATAGTGTTCGCGCGCGCCACTCAAAAAGCTTTGCATGTCGAATTGTGGCGGGAAGTTAAAGGGGACATCGGGTTGTGTTTCCCCGAAACCACCCGACGTCGCGCTGGTGTCTGTAGCATTGTTACGAAACGCTGAGGGCTGTTCGTGATAATAGCCTTTGTTTTGTCCTGCGTAAGCGGGCCCTTGTGCCTGAGCACTGGCTTTGGCCTGTGTCATGCCTCGCAAGAATTTCATAATCAGGTAGGCAATTAAACCAAGGATTAAGATATCCATAAATTGGATACCCTCAAAGGCACCACCAAAAAAGGCCGCCAACAAACCACCGGCGAGTAAGCCGCCGAGTAAACCACCCATCAAGCCTTTTTTACTGCTGCTTTTGGTCGGGCTTTGTTTGATGGTGTTGGTATCGGTTGTTTTTTGCTTAGGGGCGGGGGCGGTTTTAAAGCTTTTGCCAAATGACTTACCGCCACCAAAGCGCTTGGCTTCTGCGTAAGGCGCTGAAACAACGAAGACAAACATCAACGCTGCGACAGAGAGTAATTTTTTCATGATTGCTTCATCTGTGGTTTATGACTGATGTCATGCTAGAGTGTCTGGAAGTGAAGTCAATCCTATGACTGACATTAATTGTTACCAAACGTCACCACCGGATTCGGGAACCATCGCGAAGTTTGGCGCACTCAAGGAACCATTTACGCTGTCACGACTCCAAGCTCACAACGCATTTATTTACATTGATAGGACTGGACCATGAATGATACCCACAGCAAGTTTATCGGTTATCTGCTTTGGATCTTTGGCTTTCTTGGCGCACACCGTTTTTACTATGGTAAACCTGTCACTGGGACGATCTGGTTTTTTACCCTCGGCCTGCTCGGGATTGGCTGGATTATCGATCTCTTCTTGATCCCGCTAATGGATAAGGAAGCGGATCTACGTTTTCGTAGCGGACAAACCAATTTCACCGTCGCTTGGCTGCTGCTGACATTTTTAGGTATCTTTGGGGTCCACCGTATGTACATGGGGAAATGGATCACTGGGGTCATTTACCTGTTTACGGGCGGTTTCTTCTTACTCGGCGTGCTATATGACTTTTGGACGTTGAATGATCAAGTCTCGATAAAAAACAGCCAAAAATTTGCCTAACGCCACTATCGACTGGCAGTAATCAATAACCGTTATTTGTCGCTGACACAGCCAATATCGGGTGTGCACACTGATTGCCAATCGCATAACCTAATGATGCGCAACCCGTTTAAAGGTTGCGCACTCGCCTCGCCTTGCTAGTATAAGTCGCTTATTGCACCGCTAAACGGACCGATGTACTCATGAGCCAACAGTTTCAACTTCTGCGTGAGCGACGCTTTCTGCCCTATTTCATCACACAGGCGTTAGGGGCCTTTAACGATAACGTTTATAAAAACGTGTTGGTGATCATGGTCGCATTTGCTTCCGCCGAGCAGTTGCCAATGGATGCGACTCTATTTATTAATGCTGCGGCGGGGCTATTTATTCTGCCTTTTTTCCTGTTTTCTGCCTTTGCCGGTGAACTCGCCGACAAATACGATAAAGCCCTTATCATGCGGCGCGTGAAATGGCTGGAAGTCGTGATTATGTCGAGCGCCGCGATTGCCTTGTATTACGAATTATGGATAGTGCTGCTAGGGTTATTGTTTATGATGGGCACCCAGTCCGCTTTTTTTGGCCCGGTAAAATACGCACTGCTACCACAAACCTTGAGCGATAAAGAACTGGTCTCGGGCAATGCGCTCGTCGAAACCGGCACGTTTTTATCTATTCTACTCGGGACCTTACTCGCTGGATTTATCGCTCATCACCCACATGCCAATGTGGTTGCCGGCGCCGCGGTATTAGCCTTTGCACTGCTGGGCGTGCTATCGGCACATGCGATCCCTCCCGCGCCTGCCGGTAATCCAACCCTCAATCTGCGCTATAAACCCATCGCACTGATGAAACAAACCTTGCGTTTTGCACGCCAAGACAAAGTGACCTTACAGGCCATTTTAGGTATCAGCTGGTTTTGGTTTCTTGGTGCAAGCTACCTGACCCAATTTCCTAAATACACCGCCTTGCTGGGCGGGAATGAAACCGGCGTTTCCTTCTTACTGACCCTATTTTCAATCGGTATCGCGGTGGGCGCGCTGCTGTGTGACAAGCTGTCCGGCCACCGTATCGAGCCCGGTATCGTGCCCTTGGGAAGCCTTGGGCTTACCGGCTTTGGGTTGCATTTATTTTTTGCCACGCCCGCCAGCCCAACTGTGCACAGCGATTTAATCGCCTTTGTGACCGATCCGGCACTGACGTGGGTGTTTATCGATTTATTGATGATTGGCGTGTTCGGTGGGATCTTTATTGTCCCCTTGTATAGCTTGATGCAACAGCGCGCCGATAAAGCCGCGCGTGCACGCGTTATTGCCGCCAACAATATCTTCAATGCGTTGTTTATGGTGGCAAGCGCCCTTCTTGGCATCACCCTCTTGGTGGTGGTGAAAATCTCCATTGCCGAGTTTTTCCTGTTACTGACAGTGCTCAATTTATTGGTGGCTATCTATGTCAGTCAGTTGGTGCCGATTTTTGCACTGCGCTTTTTTACGTGGATGATCACGCACACCTTGTATCGGGTGAAGCATAAAGATTTACACCATATTCCCGAACAAGGGGGAGCCTTACTGATTTGTAATCATGTCAGCTACATGGACGCGCTTTTGCTGGCGGGTGCTTGTCATCGTCCGATTCGCTTTGTGATGTTTGAGGACTTATATAAATTACCCGTGCTGCATTGGTTCTTCCGCACCTCAAAAGTGATCCCCATCAGTCACCGAGGACGCACCATTCGCGCCGCGATGAATGAGATCCAACGCGCGTTAGATAATGGCGAAGTGGTGTTAATTTTCCCAGAAGGTCACCTGACCTTTGATGGAGAAATAGACCAGTTTCGTCGTGGCATGGATATGATTCTGCAGCGTTCACCGGTCCCCGTCGTGCCCATGGCACTGCAAGGCTTGTGGGGCAGTTATTTTAGCCGACATGGCGGCAAAGCCATGTTAAAACTGCCAAAACGCTTTTGGTCAAAGGTAACTGTGGTTGCCGGCCCCGCCGTGGAGCCGGAAAAAGCCACTTCCGCGTATATGCGCGACGAGGTGATTCGCTTACGTGCCGACCGACCTTAATGTTCGATTTGCTGGCTTGCCCATTGGGCAAGCTGCACACGTGACGGCTTAATACTGGCACCCTGCTCGAATGTCGGCCACGGCAAAAAAGCGATGGGACGTTGATAAGGCGCTAACGACTGACAATGCGCCGTTAATTGCACCTGATCCAGTGGCGCTGTGCTTTGCACTATCGCAACAGGACGCGCGCCAAATTCATGGTCGATAACCGGGACAACCACGACTTGGCTGATCTTGTCTCGTTGGAGTAAGTGGTTTTCAATACGCTCAGGCTGAACATTTTCTCCACCGCAGATAAACTGATTATCCTTGCGCCCAATAATACGCAACACTGGCCGCTGGCGACGCGTCTCCCATCTCGCCAGATCCCGCGAGGCTAAGCCTTGTTCTGCCAAAAGCGCCTTTAACCGTCCCGCTTGCCAATATCCTAACGCGAGCGTGTCGCCACGATGAATCACTTCACCATCGCTCGCCAGCGCAACGGTACGATACGGCAAAGGCTCACCGACATCGTCATGGCCATCGGCGCGCTTTAACGTGACGGTCGATGCGGTTTCTGTCATGCCATAGCCACACCAACAAGCAATGCCCTGCTGCTCAGCTAGTTGTGTCAATCGTGCGGGAATCACTGCACCGCCCAGTAATACATGCTTAAGTCGAGAAGGCGCTTGCCGCGCGGCCAACCAAGGTAAGGCGCGATAGAGTTGTGTGGGCACCAAGGAGGCGTGTGTCACCCGAGTCAGTGATTCGGGTAAAGCTTCTCCCTGACAAGGGAAAATGGCGAGGGTGGCACCTTTGAATAACCAGCGCCACACAATAGCCAGCCCCGACACATGAAAAAGCGGCAACGATAACAACCAACTATCGGTGCGACTGCTCGGCCTCTCCTCGTGCTCAGACAGCCCTTGAAACGGCAGCATCTGGGTTAAACCTGCCGCACTGGCAAGGTGTTGATGCGCTGCATGTACCACGGCTTTGGGCTTTCCTGTTGACCCTGATGTCAGCGTCATGGTGAGCGGTTGCTGTGGTTGCCAAGGCACTATCGATATCGCGTCAGATCCTCTTACCTTGTCGTTATCGCGGTCCAGCCATTGACACTCGCCAAGTTCTGCCAACACGGCGGCTTTCACGTCGTCACTTAAAGCATGATTGAGCACTAAGGTGATCTTGCCCGCTTGCCATGCAGCAAGCAGGCCAACCACTAAGCGCTGGGGAGCAAGACGACTGTCGAACACCACCACTGGCGCGGCATTAAACTGCGTTTGCTGACGGTCCACATCCGCCACCAGCGCCTGCCATGTCAGTGAGGTGTCACTCTCGATGGCAAGCGAGTCTGGCGCACAGCCAGCCCAGTGCCGCCACGGCCACACCTTAAATCCGAACGCCGAGGCCGTCACAATGTATTCACCCAGATAAGGGGCTGGTCATGTAGGGGCGCTAATGGCTGCGGCGCACCCGGCCACGTACGGTCAAGTTGGTGGGCAAAGATACTCAGCGTATCAAGTCCAGGAACCACATCCGGCGTTAACCAAGTGGCAAAGCGTGATAGCTGCGTGAGTCCAAGGCTTGATTCTAGCGCAGCACTGATCACTGCCTGCTTGCCAAGCGTTGTCGCGCTATCAATCCAGCTTGTCAGTGACGCAAGATCGCCCATCAAAGTGGGTTTGAGCACCCACACCGAAACGTATTCACTTTCAATCAATTCACTGTCATCGTGATCGCGCAATGTCTCATCCCAAGCGAGAGGAAAGCCCAACTGTTGCGCACAGCGAAGCGATTGCAAGGGGTCGGCACAGGGCTCTTCAATCCAGCTAATCCGCTGTTGATGTGCCTCACTCAAACCTTGCCAAAACTGGCTTAGCTGCTCTGGCCGCCAACGCCGATTGGCATCCAGCCGTAAGGTTAATGTCGGAACAGCCTCCAGTAAGGTCGTGACCATCAACCGATCGCGCGCCACCTCATATTCGCCTACTTTTACCTTGGCTTGCGGTGATGCCGTTTGACTGGGTCCACTCAAGGCTTGTAAGAGCGCATCAGGATCGCCCGTACAGACAGGCACAGTCGCAAACGTCGCCTCTATCGGTAGCTTTTGGTCCAACTCCGCTTGCGCCACACTCACTCCCCATGCGACTGAGGGCGGTAATTGCGTCATCGCCACATGGCGGTGATCACACCATGCCGCGGTAGCGGCAATCAACGCATGGCGTGCTTGTGCAAAGCTCTCTTGGCTAAACCCGGGCAGAGGCGCCACTTCGCCCCAGCCACGACGTGCGCCTTCGCTCAGCTCAACCACTAACCCTTCCCGCTCACCCAGTCGCTGGTCGCGCACAAATACGCCCGACTGGATCGGTAACCTATAGTGGTAGATCCGTGCCTGCCTCATACTCACCTCATGGATTGCGTGGGAAACGATTGAACGCCGGACGGCGCTTCTCGTTGAACGCATTGCGCCCTTCTTGCCCTTCTTCAGTCATATAGAACATCATGGTTGCGTTCCCTGCCAACTCCTGCAACCCAGCTTGTCCGTCACAGTCAGCATTCAACGCGGCTTTTAAGCAACGCAGTGCCATCGGGCTGTGCTGCAGCACTTCACGACACCAGCGCACGGTTTCGCGCTCCAAGTCGGCAAGTGGCACAACAGTGTTTACTAGTCCCATATCTAACGCTTCTTGCGCGTTATAGAACCGACATAGGAACCAAATTTCACGCGCTTTCTTTTGACCCACAATGCGGGCCATGTACGAGGCGCCCCAGCCACCATCAAAGCTCCCCACTTTAGGCCCAGTTTGGCCGAATTGGGCATTATCGGCCGCGATGGTCAGATCACACATCATATGTAGCACGTGACCTCCGCCTACAGCATAACCGGCCACGGCAGCAATCACAGGCTTTGGACAGGTACGGATCTGACGTTGAAAGTCCAGCACATTAAGATGATGGGTGCCTTCGTCGTCTTGATAGCCGCCGTAGTCACCACGGATGGATTGATCGCCTCCTGAACAAAAGGCTTTTTCGCCTAAACCGGTCAAGATGATCACTCCTACATCACTGTCGTAACGTGCATCAGCAAGCGCTTGCATCATTTCTTTGACAGTTTGGGGACGAAAGGCATTGCGAACTTGGGGGCGATTAATCGTAATACGCGCAATACCGTCTGCCGATTTATGGTAAAGAATGTCGCTGAATGTCTGATCAGCCTCTACCCACTCAATGGGTGCATACAGTTCTTGTTCGGTTATACCCGGCGTAATAGCCATAGGATCTCCCCTTTATAGGTTGGTTGGGGCAACGCCCTGAAAAGCTGCACTTGCGAGTAATGCGTGTACAAAGCCTTGTGGATTTGATTGGTGACAGTTGTGACCCGCTTCAGGGATCACCGTGACACCAATCCCAATGGTTTGATGCAAGTGTTTGGCAAGTGCATGGAATTTTTTATCGTGCTCACCACAAAGGTAGTCAATGACGAGCCCGTGTTGAAAACAGTGTTTAAGCGCACTGCGTAAGTCGGCTTGATGGCCAAGCGACGTGGCCAATAAGGTATCCGCTACGGCCGAACCGTGATTCGATAAGCGCCGTTGAACCATCGCGCAGCGGGCCGATTCATTAAGAGATTGAAAGACAGGCTGGCGATACCAATCGTCTAGCACCACGTCTAACGGCTGATGACGAAAGCGTGTGGCCCATTGCTTATCATGTTCGAGTCGCTGCTGACGGGCCTCGTTATCGGCAAGTCCCGGATGACCGCCTTCTAACAACACGCCAGACCAGCGAGTGGGTGCATAAGTAGCGCAATGCATCGCTAAACGCGCACCGAGGGAGTAACCGACTAATAGCGCTGGCTCCTGCCCCCATACCTGCTCACAGGTTGTCAAAATGGCGTCACACGCATCGTCAAAATGCTGACATTGCTGTGTCCAGCTCTCACCGTGTCCGGGTAAATCAAGACATAACCAGTGACAATGGGAGAGCGCAGCAGTTACGGCTTGCCAATCGTCGCCGCTACCCAATAAGCCATGTAAGAACACCACCCGCGGCCCATTGGGATCTCCGCCTTGGCGAAAGGTTAGCCGACTAGCCATGCGCTACCTCCGCCAATAAACGGTTCAGAACACTCCCTGCCTCGCCTGCAGGCGTATTGACTTCGATGACCTCTGCGCCGGGTGACTGTAACGCCCCTTGCAAGGTTTCGCTCAAACTCACTACGTCTTTGGGCTGGTGGTAAGGCAAGCCAAACATGGTTGCTGCCGGTTCAAAGCCCAAACCATGCGGCATGCGGTAGTAAGCATCTCGCAAAGATGGCTCAACCGGTAACATATCGAAAATCCCACCGCCGTCGTTATTAAGGATCAAAATAACCGCGGGGGCTGGTGCATCACGCCACAGCGCCAAGCTGTTTAAATCATACAAAGCGCTGGTGTCTCCCAACACCACCAGCATCGGGTGCTGGTTCATTCGCTGCACGCCCGCTGCACTTGCGAGTAAGCCATCAATACCCGACGCCCCTCGATTGGCGTATACGCGATAATCAACCAGCTCACTCCAAATATCGGCTAAGCGAATCGTCAAACTATTGCCTAAAAACACATCACACTCTGAGGGCAGCCACTTAGGCAGAGACTGAAAAAGACGATGTTCGGATAGGCTGTCTTCCACCTTTGCGTACACGTGTTGCCGTTGTATCTGTGCCGCTGTAGTCACCGCCTGCGCCCAGTCGCTTACAGGCCGTTGCACCTGAGTGAGCGCATCCGATAACGTATCTAGGCCTTCACCCCATTGCTGGGGCATAAACCGTATGTATTCACTGGGCCGATGAGCAGGATCGAGCGCTTGTTCCCGATCGGTGATCAGCCAGTACGGCACTTCTATGTTGGCCAGCCACTGCCCTAACCGTTTGGACACCAAACGGCCACCGAGTTGAATAACCCACTCCGCCTCATCCAATAGCGCGCGAGTGCTAGGCGCGTTGAGCCACAAATCATGCCCCGGCGCCGTACTTTTGACGCCGGATTGTGGGTCGGCCAGCACCACCGCATCGAGGACGCTTGCCAACCGCCCCACCTGCGCGCCTACGTTGGGCGGCAGCGCACCAGCAATCAATACCACCTTGCTGGCTTGCGACGCGAGATGTTGCCAAGAGGCAGGCATCTGCCACTGCGATCTGGTTGGCATCATGCTCACATACGGCTTGTCATCAGTAAGCCAATGTCCTAATCCGGCCCGCAATGATTGCTCACTCGCGGGGTCACGCTCGCCATAGAAAGGTTCTCGAAACGGGCAGTTGATATGCACACTGCCACCATGCTGGGCCTGCTGAGCCATCAGATGATCAACCTTGCTCAGGAGTGCTGACAAGGGCATGGCGGTCTCAGGGGCTGGGAGCGAGAGCGTTTGCGTGACATGGGAAGAAAACAAGCGGGGTTGCTCAATGGCTTGATTGGCACCACAGTCAACCAATTCAAACGGTCGGTCGGCCGATAAGATCACCAAAGGTTCGCCGGTTAAGCGGCTTTCCGCCACCGCAGGGAGAAGATTCGCCACCGCGGTGCCAGAGGTGACAACCACCGCAACCGGACACGCATGCGCCTTTGCCAGCCCTAGCGCTAAGTAGCCTAAGCCGCGCTCGTCAAAGTGACTGTGCAAAGTGACGCCGCGTCGTGGATGCTGACTTTGCTTCACGGCAGCGAGCGTGAGCGGTGTAGAGCGAGAACCCGGCGCAATACATATGTGCTGCACGCCCAGTCGCGTAAGCTCGTCAATAATCACTTCAGCCCATGTGTGGGTGAGCGCCAGCGTCATCCGCACACTCCTGTCATTCTTTCAGCTGAGAGGGGCACTGGGGCATCCGGTAAACATTGGCGCAAGGTCGTGAGTTTATTATCTAGCTCCTGCCATTCGGTATCCGGATCTGAGCCCGGCACAATGCCTGCCCCCGCATAGAGATCAATGGTATGGCCTGAAAGCTGCGCACTGCGAATAGCAACGCAAAACTGGCTTTCACGCTGTGAGATATACCCCACCGCTCCACTGTAGCGTCCGCGAACAATGCCATATTGAGCAAGAAATGCGCGCGCTAAATCACGCGGCAACCCCGCGACAGCGGCGGTAGGCTGAAGGGCGCTTAACAATACCGTATCGTCCACACCGGGGCCGACAATCGCACTGATACGGCGGCGTAAATGTTGTAAATGACGCAATACCATTAAGTGCGGAGCAGGATCGGCAGTTACTGTGAGTGCATGACGGCGTATTCCCGCCAAGATATCGTCAACCACTAGTTGGTTTTCGTGAATATTTTTATTGTCGTGTAGCAACCACTCACCTAATTGGTGATCATCGCTGAAGGTCGCGCCACGCTTGACGGTCCCCGCGACCGCTTCGGTACTGACACGACAATCGCGGCGCCGATACAAGCGTTCGGGCGTCGAGCCAAGAAATGCATCTTGCTCGCTAGTCGCAAATAAAAAGTGGAAGCTTTCTGCATTATGCTGCTGGCTGTGACTGAGTAACTGGCCGGCGCTAATGGGAGCATCCAACGTCAACCGTGTTTGTCGCGCTAAAACCACTTTTTTAAGCGATGTCGATGCCATCTTCTCCAACGCGGTGGTCACCGATTGACACCACCCCTGATACGTCGGGGTATGGTTTTCGTGTTTGACTTGACTCTGCATGGGGGCCAATGGCCGCCCCAACCAGATCACTTGGCTCAATATCGCTTGGCTATCCACACCCGCCTGCACATTAACAGAGAGCTGCCAATGCGCATCACGGCGGATCAACTCGACGACCGGCAGGAAAAAGTCACCATCCCCAGCACCATCATCGAACGCCACACATCCCCAAATTCGCTGCTGTGGCGTGAGTGAAGCTTGCGCTTCATGTAGCTGAGAAAAACGGCGGCACGCCCCTAACACCAATGCCTCTTCGCGGCCATCGCGCGACTGCCAATACATTTTAGGGAAGACAGGTTGGGCATCCAGCCAAGCAATCGGGGAAAGATTACTCGGCCAGTCAAAATCTGCTTGTAACAGAGCGGGAGCTTGGCATATTGCCAACTGGCTCTGTAACTGATTGGCCGCTTGAATCAAGGTAGTCACGACATCCTCCAACCGCATTGGGCGGCAGTCCTATTCGCAAATCATGTACGGCTTTATGTAGCACGTAATTAATGCTTGTCAGTCTACCTGTCCCCTGCGGGGATAAACATGCGCTAGATCAGTCTTCTGTCGAACTTGGTCGATTTTTTTGCCCGACAGCCATCGGTAAAACTTTATTCGTTTATCTCTTTCGAATCAGACCGCGAATAGTGTAAGTTACCAAAAAAGCCTAATAACAATATTCACCTTTTACTAAACAGGAAAGTCAATGCAACACATCGGGATGTCCGCCAAGCTGGATGACGTCTGTTACGACATCCGTGGCCCAGTGATGAAAGAAGCCAAACGGCTTGAAGAAGAAGGCCACCGCATTTTAAAACTCAATATCGGCAACCCTGCGCCTTTTGGCTTTGATGCGCCAGATGAGATTTTGGTCGATGTAATCCGTAACCTTCCGACCTCACAAGGTTACTGCGATTCAAAAGGCCTTTATTCCGCGCGTAAGGCGGTGGTTCAGCACTATCAAAAACGCGGCTTGATGGACTTAGATGTTGAAGACGTGTATCTGGGTAATGGCGCCTCAGAGCTTATCGTGATGGCAATGCAGGCCTTGCTCAATAACGGCGATGAGTTGTTGGTGCCGTCACCGGATTATCCGCTGTGGACCGCGGCGGTGTCATTGTCGGGCGGCAAGCCGGTACACTACTTGTGTGATGAAGAATCGGACTGGTATCCAGATCTTGATGATATCAAGGCGAAGATCTCTGCCAAAACACGCGGCATCGTGCTCATTAACCCGAACAATCCAACCGGGGCGGTATACAGTCGCGACTTTTTGCTGCAGGTGGTTGAGATAGCCCGCCAGCACAATCTGATTATTTTTGCCGACGAAATCTACGACAAGATCCTTTACGACGGCGCACAGCATCATTCTATCGCCACTTTGGCCCCTGATGTGTTGTGTTTGACCTTTAATGGCTTGTCTAAGGCCTATCGAGTCTGTGGCTTTCGTTCTGGCTGGATGCTGGTCACTGGCCCCAAACAGCACGCTCGGGGCTACATTGAAGGCTTAGAAATGCTGGCTTCGATGCGCCTTTGCGCCAATGTGCCGATGCAGCATGCCATCCAAACGGCATTGGGCGGTTATCAAAGTATTAACGAGTTAATTCTTCCCGGTGGCCGTTTATTAGAACAGCGCGATAAGGCATACGAGCTGATCAATCAAATACCTGGAGTAAGCTGCAAAAAGCCTAAAGGAGCGCTCTATCTGTTCCCGAAGATCGATACCAAGCGCTACAACATTCACAATGACGAAAAGATGATGCTCGACTTTTTATTGCAAGAAAAAGTCTTGATGGTACAAGGCACCGGCTTTAACTGGCCCAAACCGGATCATTTTCGGATTGTCACCTTGCCTCGCGTGGATGACTTAGAAATGGCTATTAGCCGCTTTGAACGCTTCCTCTCGGGCTACAGCCAGGTCACGACTGTGGCTACGTGATACTTGCGTTTTTCATCAAGCAGCGGTAAAACGCTGTTTGATTCCGTTCTCAACCAGCGATCATCATGTCTCGATACTGCGCGTCTTGTCATAAAGCCAAAGCGATTTGTGTGTGCGATGCCGTCACACCGCTGACCAATGCCATTCCCGTGATTATTCTGCAGCATCCTGATGAGGTCTCACACCCTAAGAACAGCGCTTGTTTGCTCGCGCTTGCGCTGGATAATTGCCAGTGTTGGGTGGGCGAGGACTTCAGCCAACATGCCGCGCTTAACGATGCACTCGCGCAATCGGAACGACGCTATGCCGTCTTGTATCCGGGCGAGCACGCTTGCTCCCTTTCATCACTGACCGAGGCGTTGGGCGAGGAAGACAAGCCGCGGCCATGGGGGATTATCTTACTCGACGGGACATGGAAAAAAGCCTACAAGATGTATCAGCTTTCAACCAACCTGCATGACTTGCCTACCGCTACCATCAACACCATGCAATCAAGCCAATACAGGATACGTAAAAGCCGCAAGCCGGGCGCCTTGTCTACCCTAGAGGCAGGATTTGCCGCACTTAGCGAACTCAGTGGTGACAGTGAGTATTATCAGCCATTGCTCGCAAGCTTTAAGGCCATGATCGCGCGCCAACTGGCATTTATGCCGGCATCACACACTCAATCCGGCCAGCAGGACGACTAGCGAATCGCATAAAGCGGACCATTGCTGGCGGCGGTAAACATGGTGCTATGCAGCTTCTGGGCAAAACTGTCAGTCATCGACGACAAATAATCCGCAATGACGCGCATTCCTGACTCTCCCGCCTGTTGCGCTATCAGCCAATCTTGCCGGTAATCTTTGGGTAGGAGACGTTCCGGGTCCGAGGCAAACGCATCAAAAAGCTCCATCACCAATTGTTGCCCTTTGTACTCCACCACCTGAAGCTCTGGCTGTTTAACCACAAACTCACTGACAAAGCGTTTCAGTGTCTCCAGTACACCAGCCATCACATCCGGCAAGAACGCATTCCACGCCAGTAACGGTGATTGAAAGCACTGTGCCCCATCTTGCACGGTGGGCGCAATCTCAACCGACGTGAGCAAGGTATTCACCAGCGCGCCAATCGCATCTTTGCGCTCATAAGGAGGGCCAAACATCTGCTCACTCAGCTCCCCAATATGGCTTTCTAACCATGGATCGCCACACTCGGCGAGCACACTGGCAACCGCTTCTTGCCACTGTTCTCGGTTCACTAAGCCCATCACTATCGCATCTTCAAGATCATGAACGCCATAAGCGATGTCGTCCGCCAGCTCCATAATGGAGCAATCTAAAGATTTAAAGCGGGTTTTGCGGTGTTCGCCATCAGGTTGGTTATCACGAAAGGTTAAAAAGAGGGCTTTATCCGCGTCACATAATGGTTCGAGAACCCAGTCGCGCCGCGCACTATCATGATCATAAATGCCCTTAGCAGGTTGCCAATCGCGCGCCTTCAAGTGCCGAAAGTCCGTCACCGGCGTGGGCGATTGTCCGTTATGGGCAGCACTGATTAAGGCAGGGTACTTCATCACTCCCAATAAGGTTCTTCGCGCTAAGTTCATACCATGATGCTGAGTATAAGGCTCTAGCAAAGTGACAATACGGAACGTTTGGGCATTGCCTTCAAACCCACCCTCTTCACGCATCATGTAATTCAGTGCGATCTCGCCGCCGTGGCCATAGGGCGGATGACCAATATCATGCGCTAGACACAAACTTTCCATCAGTCCGGTTGAAGGCAACAGCGCTCGAAAGGTCGGCTGCTTTTCTTTCAGTTGCGCGACAATCCCAGTACCAATTTGGGACACTTCCAATGAATGCGTGAGTCGAGTGCGATAAAAATCACTGTGTTCAGCCCCCAACACCTGCGTTTTCGCTTGTAGGCGGCGAAAAGCCGCCGAGTGTAAAATGCGCGCTCTATCGCGCTGATAGACGGAGCGTTTATCATTGCGTCGCTTTTTATTTTCATTGCGCATGCGACGCGCTTGCCACGCGTCAGGAAGATTAAAGTCCATCGTCACTGATCTCATCGAGCGATAAGGTAAAACTATGAACAAACGTCGCCATAAAGTAATCGGTCGCCGGCGAACGGCGCTTTTCCATCGCCGTCTCTAAGCGCTTTTTAGCCTGCTCAAACTCATGATTGCCAGCCGCAATCTCTTCCAAACACTTGAGGTAAGCACATAGCGTGTCGGCTTGCTTGACTAGCAAATAATCATCTGCATCGATCGTGTCTGAATCAATCAGGCTACGGTAATCGTCTTGCAGCTCCGGCGGTAACATCGCAATCAGTTTTTGCTCCGCCATTTTCTCGATCTTTTTATATTCGGTCGCAATAGAAGGATTGAAGTACTTCACCGGCGTCGGCAAATCACCAGTAATCACTTCACTGCAGTCATGAAACATGGCTAACACCGCGATCCGATCGGGCTGATAATTTGCGCCAAACCGCTTGTTATTGATAAGCGCGAGTGCATGCGCCACAAAAGCAACTTGCAAACTGTGCTCTGAGATATTTTCTGCGGAAACATTGCGCATTAATGGCCAACGATAAATCAGCTTCATCCGCGCGAGGTGGGCAAAAAAGTGGCTTTGTTTTTGAGTCATCGCATCCTGCTACATTGACGGTTATGGAGTCATTGTGTGTCTTGGCAGGCAAAGACTCAAGCCTTATTCGCGCAAAGGTTGTGCAAAACCTTTGCGCGTAAGGGTCACTTAGACTTTGATACGATCCCGGTTTTTCTTTAGCGTCGCGCTCCCAATCCCTTTAACCTTAATCAAATCATCCGGTGCGCGAAAAGCGCCATGGTCATCGCGATATTCGATGATCGCGGCGGCTTTTGATGGCCCCACGCCCTCTAACTTTTCGGCGAGAGTTTTTGCATCCGCGGTGTTGATATTGACCTGTATAGTCTGCGCTTGAGCTGCCGCAGGAGTCGCGCTCTCATCCGCGCTCCACGCCGTGGGTGCCAAGACCAAAGAGAGAGCAAACATTAGGCAAGTGAGTAGCTGTTTCATCTGGTGTCCTCTTCTGGTGAATTGTCGCTCTCAACCTACGCCACTCCTACACGCCTTGCATGCGCTCAAAAAAAGAAAAACGACGCAGGACAAAAGTCCTACGCCGTTTTTGTTGTTTCGCACACTTTGCTGCGAGAGACATCTAACTCTCGCGGTGTGCCGTTATCCGCTTATTGGCTGTCTGAGTCCGCGTAATTGACATCCACTTGGTTACGTAACTCTTCCAAGGTTGCTGATAAAGACATATTGCTCATCGCACGGGCAACACGGGCTGCCATTTGGCTTTGCGGGCTAATTTCAGGCACCTCTGGATCAATCACTTTATCCAGAGCCACAACCACCACATTACCTTGCTCGTCTGTAGTCACCCCGTAGCTCGAGGTATCCGCTTCCGGCTTCGGTAAGGTAAAGGCCAGTTCAGAAATCGCACGTTGTTGAGCAACACGGTTTAAGGTTTGTGGCTCGCTGAATGTATATTCACTATCAGTCAGAGCACCATTGGCTTCAAGCTGTGTCAGCAAAGCATCTGCTTGCTCTTGGGCTTGCTGCTGGCCTTTTTGTGCAGCCAAGGTCTGTGCCACCTGATCCTTCACTTCGTCAAAGCTCAGTTGTTTCTCTGGTTTGACATCATCCAAGCGGACCACAATGGCATGCTCACCCGAAAGCTCGATCAGTTCCGAGTTCAGGCCATTTTCACGTACGTCATAGCTGTCCAGCGCTTGTTGCACTTCTGGGCGTGCCATTACCCCTTGCGCTTGCTCTGGGGCAAAGAAGTCAGTGATTTGTACCTTACCATTGATTGCAGCAGCAGCTGGTTCAAGACCATTGGCATCTTCAAACGCGACTTCGGCAAGCTTTGTTGATTGAGCATAGAAACGATCCGCCGCGCGCTCTTGCTGCAGCGCAACGCGAATATCGTCTTTCACCTCGCTCAGTGGCGTGATATCCGCAGCATCGATATCATCCAGACGGATGATGTGATAGCCAAAGTCTGATTTTACTACTTGGCTATAGTCACCCTTGTTGGCTAGCGCATACGCCGCTTTTTCAAACGCAGGATCCATCACACCGGGCTCAATCCAATCCAGTGATCCGCCTTGTTCGGCACTGTAAGTATCATCAGAGACTTGCTGTGCCAGTTCACTAAAGTCTTCGCCTTGGTTCAAGCGCTCAAGTGCTGCCTCAGCACGAGCTTTGGCGTCGTCACCAGTCCCTTCAATCAGAATATGACTGACTTTGCGACGCTCTTGAGAACCATACTGCGATTGGTTTTCTTGATAGTAAGCGGCAATGTCTTCGTCAGTGACTTGGATATCGTCAGCCAGCCCTTCACCGGTTAACTCCACATACGCCACTTTTACCATGCGAGGTTGCACATAGTCGTCTTGATTGGCTTGATAGTAAGCTTCAAGCTCCTCGTCTGACAAAGACACCTTGGCAGCAAATGCATCCACCGGCAGCGTGATAGTGCGCACTTCACGGCTTTGCGCTTCTAGACGGTAGAGACTTTCTAGCTCACTCGGCAGCACAAATTCAGAGGCTTGCAATGCCGTAAGCAGCTGCTGACGGACTAAGTCAGTACGTACGTAGTTGGCAAACTCATCCGCGCTCAACCCAGTCTGGCGCAATGCGGCTTGATAGCGCTCATTGTTGAATTGTCCGCCTTGACGGAATTGTGGCATCGCACGAATGGCATCTTTGACTTGCGCGTCACTGACACGTAACCCGAGCTCACTGGCTTCATGTTCAAGCAGGAGATCGTCAACCATCCGGTCGAGAATGTTTTGACGAAAACGCTTCACATACTCAGGATCACCCAGAAGTTGATTGAACAGCTCACCGGCTTGCTGCTGCATGCGCGCGCGTTCGTTTTGGTATGCACGCTCAAGCTGTGCACGACTAATTTCTTTATCGCCTACCGTTGCCGCGGGCGGGTTGGAACCCCCTGCCAGATAGCTGCCGACCCCGGCAAAAGCAAAGGAAAAGATAATAAGGCTTAAAATGATCTTCACCGCAAGGCTGTTGGTGCCTTCGCGTATACGTTCCATCATAACTGGCCGGTACTCCAACTGATTTGGGCTGGTGGTTTATCAACTAAAAAGGCGCATCGAATGATGCGCCTTTACGCTCTTCTTGCCGGATTATACGCGGTTGTTATTGGCTTTGCAGCTCTAACACCCAGTCAAACTTGAATAATTCGGCAATGGCTCACGCTGTGATTAGTTCACAGCGTCTTTCAGTGCTTTACCTGCTTTGAAGCCAGGTACTTTGGCGGCAGCAATTTGAATCTCTGCACCGGTTTGCGGGTTACGGCCAGTACGCGCTGCACGCTCGCGTACAGAGAAGGTACCAAAGCCTACCAGAGCGACTTGGTCACCCGACTTCAGCGTATCAGAAACCGCTTCTACGAAGGCATCCAATGCACGGCCCGCCGACGCTTTAGAAATATCGGCACCCTCTGCGATTTGATCAATCAGTTGCGACTTATTCACTTTTTCATCCCCTTACAATACTTCCCCGCAAATCCCATTATTTTGCGGTATCAATAAAAGACGCTTTATCGACGAAAGACGTTGAAAGCTTCCTTGCCCACCCCATGCGGGCCAAGGCTTCGACTTAACGTTAGCTAGCAAAAAAAACGCTGACAAGCCTTTTGCGGTCTGTCAGCGTTTTACGTTGCTTAATTTTGCTGCATGTCACTCTTTTCGGGCTTAACTAGCTCAATACCGAGTGGATTATTTTCCAACGCAATGGTCAAAACCTCATCAATCCAACGCACGGGATGAGTGTCGATTTCTTCTTTCACATTGTCAGGAATGTCCTCAAGATCCCGTTCATTCTCTTTTGGGATCACCACGGTTTTGATGCCACCACGACGTGCCGCCAGCAGTTTCTCTTTTAAGCCGCCGATAGGCAGTACTTCACCGCGTAGAGTAATCTCACCCGTCATTGCGACGTCAGAACGAACTGGGTTACCGGTTAAGCTCGACACCAGCGCCGTACACATAGCGATACCTGCACTCGGGCCGTCTTTAGGCGTTGCCCCTTCAGGAACGTGCACGTGAATATCACGTTTTTCGTAAAAGTCGCTATTAATGCCCAACTTATCTGCACGGCTACGCACCACAGTCATGGCTGCCTGCACAGACTCTTGCATCACATCACCCAACGAACCTGTGTGGGTGAGTTTGCCTTTACCCGGCATCGATTCAGTCTCGATGGTCAGTAGGTCACCGCCCACTTCTGTCCACGCAAGTCCTGTCACCTGACCAATTCGGTTTTGCTCATCGGCTTTACCGTAGTCAAAGCGGCGCACACCCAAGTAATCTTTTAGGTTATCCGCGGTGACTGTGACCGCTTTAAGATCTTTATCCAACAAGATCTCTTTCACGGTTTTACGGCACAGCTTTGAGATTTCACGCTCGAGGTTACGCACGCCCGCTTCGCGCGTGTAGTAACGAATAATGCCGATAATGGCAGAATCTTCGATGGTGATCTCGTGAGGCTTCAAGCCATTGCGCTTCACTTGCTTGTCAATCAAGTGACGTTTAGCAATATTCAGTTTTTCGTCTTCGGTGTAGCCAGACAAACGAATAACTTCCATCCGATCCAATAACGGGCCAGGAATATTCATGGAGTTCGACGTTGCCACGAACATGGTGTCTGACAAGTCGTAATCCACTTCCAGATAATGGTCGTTAAAGGCGTTGTTTTGCTCAGGATCGAGAACTTCAAGCAATGCCGAAGACGGATCGCCACGCATATCCGATGACATCTTGTCGATTTCATCTAGCAAGAACAGCGGGTTGCGAACACCCACTTTCGCCATTTTCTGGATTAATTTACCCGGCAGCGACCCTATGTAGGTGCGGCGGTGGCCACGGATTTCCGCTTCATCACGCACTCCACCCAACGCCATACGGGTATATTTACGCCCAGTGGCGCGTGCAATCGACTGTCCCAGAGAGGTTTTACCTACCCCCGGAGGACCAACCAAGCACAAGATGGGGCCCTTGAGCTTGTTCATTCGGTTTTGCACTGCGAGGTACTCAAGGATACGGTCTTTAACACGCTCCAAGCCATAATGATCAGCATTGAGTACTTCTTCAGCTTTGGCGAGGTCTTTTTTAACCTTAGAACGCTTGGTCCAAGGCACACTGATCATCCAATCGATGTAGCTGCGCACAACGGTCGCTTCTGCCGACATTGGCGACATCATCTTCAGCTTCTGCAATTCTTGCTCGGTTTTTTCTCGAGCTTCTTGCGGCATTTTAGATTCTTCGATTTTCTGCTTCAGCGCTTCAAACTCATCGGGAGCATCATCCAGCTCACCCAACTCTTTTTGGATGGCTTTCATCTGCTCATTGAGGTAGTACTCGCGCTGGCTTTTCTCCATCTGCTTTTTCACGCGGCCACGAATACGCTTTTCGACCTGCAGCAAGTCAATTTCTGACTCCATCATGGTCATCAAGTATTCAAGGCGCTCAGCGATGTCGATAATTTCGAGAACTTTTTGCTTATCTTGCAGTTTTAACGGCATGTGAGCCGCGATGGTGTCAGCTAGGCGAGCAGCTTCTTCAATCCCATTTAATGACGTTAACACTTCCGGCGGGATCTTCTTATTCAGCTTGATAAAGCCTTCAAATTGGCTAATCGCAGTGCGAACCAATACCTCTTGCTCACGCTCATCCATAGCTGGCGTGGTAAGATACTCGGCTTCCGCCGTAAAGAAGTCGTCTTCGCTAAACTGGTCAATACGTGCACGTTGCATCCCCTCAACCAGCACCTTAACCGTACCATCCGGAAGTTTAAGAAGCTGAAGGATCGTCGCCACCGTACCAACGGTGTACAAGTCAGAGATGCTCGGGTCATCGGTGGCGGCATCTTTTTGCGCCACCAACAGAATTTGTTTGTCATTGTCCATCGCCGCTTCTAAACAGCGGATCGATTTTTCCCTTCCCACAAAGAGTGGTATCACCATGTGAGGATAAACCACCACATCCCGAAGTGGCAGCACCGGAATTTCAATGCGCTCGGAACGCTCCAAGTTCATATGCTTCTCTCTTCCGTTCAATCTGATTAAGAGTATATGGGGACTGTTGGACAGGTTTCAACGGCTCCACCGCCAGAAAATAAAAAAGGGAGCAATCACTCCCTTTTCTTTTACCACTGATAAGGTTACACGCAATACTCGCGGTTATTCACCACCAGCTGCTTGGCTATCAGCGTGTTCATATATTAATAGCGGCGCTGACTCACCACGGATCACTGATTCGTCAATCACCACCTTGCTTAC
The DNA here is from genome assembly GCF_001996125.1 of Salinivibrio sp. PR932. Classification (NCBI taxonomy): domain Bacteria; kingdom Pseudomonadati; phylum Pseudomonadota; class Gammaproteobacteria; order Vibrionales; family Vibrionaceae; genus Salinivibrio; species Salinivibrio sp. PR932. The sequence continues at coordinate 109,757 of NZ_MUFM01000001.1, forward strand.
CTCTTTACTCGATGGCAAGTCGTACATGGTATCCAACAACACAGCTTCTACGATTGAGCGTAGACCGCGAGCACCTGTCTTGCGTTCCATGGCTTTCTTAGCGATGGCACGAAGCGCGTCATCACGGAACTCAAGTTCAACCCCGTCTAACTCTAGCAATGCACTGTATTGCTTGGTTAGCGCGTTTTTCGGCTCTCGCAAAATCTGTACAAGCGCATGCTCGTCCAATTCTTTAAGCACCGCAGTGACAGGTAAACGGCCGATAAACTCAGGGATCAAGCCGTATTTGACCAAATCTTCTGGTTCAACTTTACCGAAAAACTCGTCCGCTGACTTGTCGCTTGCACCTCGGACTTCTGCACCAAAACCGATGCCAGATCCCTTATCGACACGCTGCTCAACCACTTTATCCAATCCAGCGAATGCACCGCCACAGATAAAGAGGATTTTCGAGGTATCAACTTGCAAGAACTCTTGTTGCGGATGCTTACGGCCACCTTGAGGTGGAACCGATGCGACTGTCCCTTCTACCAATTTGAGTAGGGCTTGCTGCACACCCTCACCCGATACGTCTCGCGTGATCGATGGGTTATCGGATTTGCGTGAGATTTTGTCAATCTCATCAATATATACAATGCCGCGCTCTGCTTTGGCGACATCATAGTCACACTTTTGCAGCAGCTTTTGGATAATGTTTTCGACGTCTTCACCGACATAACCCGCTTCGGTCAATGTGGTGGCATCCGCCATGGTAAATGGTACATCAAGGAAACGCGCAAGCGTCTCAGCCAGTAGGGTTTTACCACTACCCGTCGGGCCTATCAGCAAGATATTACTTTTGCCAAGTTCAACACCGTCGGCGCTTTTATCGCCATTGCGCAAGCGTTTGTAGTGGTTGTACACGGCAACCGACAGTACCTTTTTGGCTTGCTCTTGGCCGATAACATAATCATCCAGATGCTCACGGATTTCACGCGGCGTAGGAAGGGCATCCCCTTCACGCTTTGGCATCACTTCTTTGATTTCTTCACGGATGATGTCGTTACATAGGTCGACACATTCGTCGCAAATGTAGACCGATGGCCCAGCAATTAACTTGCGAACTTCATGTTGGCTCTTACCACAGAACGAGCAGTAAAGCAGCTTGCCGCTTCCACCGTCTTTTCGCTTGTCTGTCATTCGCTAACCTCTTTGGGGCGTTTGCCCATCGTTGCCTTTTGTTGAGTTTACAACAAATCGGCCACTTTTTCCGACCCGACACCCGCTCACATGTGTGGGAATGAGAAGTTATCCTCTCATTTCAATGCATAGCGGTATACCTTTTCTACTTGGCGCAACAATACCGGATTCCGTGCGCTCTAGCATTACATCCATGTTTGGATGTAATCCGGCGAGCCATGGTCTTTTCCGCTGTCACGCCAAGCATGTAGGGTATTCGTCTGGTTTAATCTCGTTGATTGAGTACGGCGTCAACCAAGCCATAGTCCACCGCTTCTTGAGCAGACATGAAATTATCGCGGTCCGTATCACGTTCGATAATCTCCATCGGCTGACCCGTATGCTCTGCCAGCAAGGTATTCAGGCGATGCTTGGTTTTGATCATTTCTTTGGCATGGATTTCAATATCTGACGCCTGCCCTTGGAAACCGCCAAGTGGTTGGTGAATCATCACGCGTGAGTTTGGTAGGCAATAACGCTTACCCTTTGCCCCCCCCGCAAGTAGGAAAGAGCCCATTGAACAGGCTTGGCCTGTACACAGTGTGCTCACATCCGGTTTGATGAACTGCATGGTGTCATAAATTGCCATACCGGCGGTCACCACACCACCTGGGGAGTTGATATATAGATAAATATCTTTTTCTGGATTCTCCGACTCCAAGAACAACATCTGGGCCACAATCAGGTTGGCCATTTGATCTTCTACCTGACCAGTGAGAAAAATGATGCGTTCTTTCAACAGGCGGGAGTAGATATCGTAGGAACGCTCTCCTCGCGATGTTTGTTCAACCACCATGGGAACCAAAGCATCCATGATGGGGGGCATTGCGTGTTTATCTTGATTGCTCATAGCGTAATATCCCTAATCGAATTCGTTAACTCTCGCCTTAACCAAGGTTTAGCATAAAACGCTGTAACAGGTCACTAAAATGTTATGTCGTTGATCGCAGCTGGATGATTCATCGACAATTTTCTAAGCAAAAGTTACCTTCGCTATCGCATGATTGGCGGACAGTCGAATAGAACCTTAGACGGAAAAAATGGCCCAAATGACAAGTCATTAGGGCCATTTTATGCAGATACATGAACGGGGTGTCAATGACAACACCCACGTTTTTTATTGCGTTTTTACGCTTGTGGTGCTGCGTTCATCAGATCGCTAAAGCCAACGTTGGCTTCAGAAACCTTCGCTTTACCCAACAGCGCGTCGATCGCTTGCTCTTCAAGCGCGACATTACGCATGTTTTCCATCAGCTTCTGATCTTTTTCGTAGTAAGCAACCACTTCTGCTGGATCTTCGTATGCAGAAGCCATTTCTTCGATCAGAGCTTTAACTCGCTCGTCGTCTGCTTCTAGCTCTTCTGCTTTGATCACTTCACCCAGCAGCAGGCCAACGCTAACACGACGTTTGGCTTGTTCTTCAAACAGCTCACGTGGCAGTTGTGATGCGCTGTCCATGTTGCCACCAAAGCGTTGAGCCGCTTGCTGACGCAGAACATTGATTTCTTGATCGATCAAGGCAGACGGTACGTCGATTTGGTTTTGCTCAACCAAGCCGTCAAGGACTTGCTCTTTGATCTTGTTTTTGATCGCTTGCTTCAGCTCGCGTTCCATGTTCTTACGGACTTCGGCTTTTAGGCCTTCAACGCTGCCATCCGCAATACCGAAGCGCTGAACGAACTCTTCAGTTAGCTCTGGCAATTCTTGCGCTTCAACAGTGTGAAGTTTGATCGCGAACTGCGCCGCTTTACCTTTTAGGTTCTCAGCGTGGTAGTCTTCTGGGAAGTTGACGTCGATAGTGAATTCTTCACCCGCTTTTTTGCCAACCAAGCCATCTTCGAAACCAGGGATCATGCGGCCTTGGCCCATGACTAGCTGGAAGCCTTCCGCTTTACCGCCTTCGAATTCTTCGCCGTCAATGGTACCTGTGAAGTCTAGCGTTACACGGCTATCTTCTTTTACTTCACCGTCAGCTTCAACCCAGTTCGCTTGCTGCTTACGCAGGGTAGTCAGCATTTCTTCAACGTCGCTGTCTTGTACTTCTGCGTGCGGTTTTTCAACTTCGATCGCTTCCAAACCTTGCAGTTCAACTTCTGGGTACACTTCAAATTCAGCTTTGAATACCAGATCTTTACCCGCTTCATTCTCTACCGGTGTAAAGGTTGGCGCGCCTGCTGGATTAGTTTTCTCTTGGATGATGGCTTCGATGAAATGACGCTGCATTACCTCGCCCAGCACGTCTTGGCGTACTGCATCGCCATACATGCGAGAAACCATTTTCAAAGGTACTTTACCTTTACGGAAACCATCAAAACGACGATTTTTAGCAATGTTGCGTAGCTCTTTCGTGACTGCGTCTTCAATGTTTGCAGCAGGCACAGTGATGGTCATTTGGCGCTTTAGGCCTTCGGTGGTTTCAACGGTAACTTGCATTATAAAATTAACCTCAAATTTACTCAGGGGTACTGAGTGATGTTGACCAGTTTTTACTGGTGTCATCATCCGAGCTATGAATCCGTCATAGCCCCTGCGAATCCGGATACACGCAATTGGCGTATCGAGCTATCTCATCCGAGACTGAAAATTAAGACGCGCTATTATAGCGGCACCCGTCAACTGAGTCGAGACAAGGGGCGACCGATGGCGTTTCAATATCGAAATTGGGGTGATATCTCACAATTCAACCGGGCAAGATCACATCTTTTTGTGTTTTTGCACTGTTTGGTTAGATTTTGAGCAGAAATGGGAGACTATTTTCACTAGCGAGAACAAGAGAAATGGCACGCCCTACAGGATTCGAACCTGTGACCCACGGCTTAGAAGGCCGTTGCTCTATCCAACTGAGCTAAGGGCGCAAAATAGATATGCAGCGGGGATTATAAAGCGAGGTCAGGCGTCGTCAACGGTTTTCACCGAAATGTCTAATCAGTTGCTCAAAAGCACGCCAGTTCGCGCGGCATAAAAGCCCTTTTGTGTGGTGTGCCTCCAACCAATATAAGGCGATATCTGGCACAACACCTTTGATTCACAATGACTTTGACAGTTTCTCTGCCACCAAACCACTCAAAGCAAACGTTTGCGCAATAGCTTTTAAGCCCAAAGTTTGTCACAATATCGACCCGTTTTTTGCTCTCTTAGCCAAAGGATACTTATGGCCGCACAAATCATTGATGGAAAACTGATCGCGCAAACGGTGCGTCGAGAAGTCGCAGCACGTGTTGCTGCCCGTAAAGAAGCGGGACGCCGTGCGCCCGGGCTTGCCGTGATTTTAGTGGGTGACGATCCAGCGTCACAGGTCTATGTGGGCAGTAAGCGTCGCGTCTGTGATGAAGTGGGCTTTGTCTCTCGCTCTTACGATTTGCCGTCAACCTGCTCTCAGCATGAATTACTGACGCTGATCGATACACTCAATGATGACGACACCATCGATGGTATCTTGGTGCAACTGCCTTTACCTGCGGGCATTGATGCTACCTCTGTCCTTGAACGTATCCGTCCCGACAAAGACGTCGACGGCTTCCATCCTTACAATGTGGGCCGTTTGTGCCAACGTATGCCAACCCTGCGTTCCTGCACCCCAAAAGGGATCATCACCTTACTTGACCGCTACAACGTACCTTTGCGTGGCAAACATGCCGTTGTGGTCGGTGCCTCAAACATTGTCGGCCGTCCGATGACACTAGAGTTGCTCCTCGCCGGATGTACCACAACCACTTGCCATCGTTTTACCCAAGATCTCGAAGCGCATGTACGTCAAGCCGATGTGTTAGTGGTCGCCGTCGGTAAACCTAAATTTATTCCCGGCGAGTGGATTAAGCCCGGTGCAATTGTGATTGATGTGGGGATTAATCGCATGGATAACGGCCAGCTAATCGGTGATATTGACTATGACGTGGCATACGAAAAGGCAAGCCATATCACGCCTGTTCCCGGCGGTGTTGGCCCAATGACGGTGGCGACACTGATTGAGAATACCTTGATGGCCTGCGAGCAATACCACGACGCCTAATCGTGTCATGATGAGAAGAAGCTGGCTGACCGCCGGCTTTTTTACATCAACAGCGCCGGTTCCGGCTCTGACGCTTCGAGACAATTGCTATGCCGGGAAATACATCAGCGGTATGGAATAGCAGTCAGGCCATCTGCATGTATATATAGCATTGAGCGGCCGACATCATAGATATAGGAGGCCTAAATCTCCTGACGCCAGTCACTCGCCGTGCTCTGTGATTCAACCAGCACTCACATATCGATTGTCGACGCGAAGTTCAGTCTGCTTATTAAGAATTTTGATCAACAAAATAGAGCGCATCTCGCCGTCTTTTTCCTTAAAAATCGCTTCCGCCCCTTCAAATTGCCCCGCTTGGATAGTGACCGCTTGGCCGGGTTTAAAGCCATCATTAAGCTTTTCACGCTGCTCGTCGCTATCTTCCATGATCATAAGCTGCTGGATCAGCGATTGGTCAACTTGAATAGGATGGGCGCCTTGGCGAACAAAATCGACCACGCCCCGCGTTGAGCGTACAGAGGTATATTGCACTTCTTCAGGATCGAAGTGAGCAAAGACATAATTAGGGAAAAGGGGCTCTTCAACTTGCTGGCATTTACCACGGCGAAGTTTTTCAACCGTGACGATGGGGTAATAACAGTCTACGCCTTGGCGTTTTAAGTTTTGCTCTGCGCGTTGTTGTTCAGCGCGTTTACAGTAGAGCAGATACCAATGCTTCATGTCGTTCTGTCCTTGAGATCGGCTTTCGCACTACGCCATTTAATCATAGCAACACAGCGACATGAGTATACGGATGTTAACACAATGCAGCAAGGCTGGAGGCCGCATTATAACGCGGCTTCCGCACTATTTTTTATGCAATTCTTTGGATATCCACACTGAAGCTGTTCAGTCCGACTTCACTTAGTGATACGCGCGCATCGCCCGCCCCCATATCGACATATTGGAACTGGCTATGAATGGCATCTTTCCCTAACCAGTGCGCGCTATGCAACAAGCTTGTTGTTCCACAGCTATCAACCGTTGCGGTGAGTCCCGCCGGGAAGATCTCCAGCTGATTGTCGACAGTATTTAGTACGCCAAACATGGCTCGGATTGGAGAGGCATAAGATGAAGCCCGAATCGCATCTTCGATGCGCTTCACCAAGGTGAGAAAACCACGCTCATTGACATCTTGGGTACGCACAAACTCATTGAAAAATGCCCGGATCATTAATGTCGTTGCCGTTCCATCTTCTCCCGCCGAGGCAGAATCAACAACGTAAAAGGCCATTTTTCCACCCATCAGCCACGTGTAATCGAGCACAATCGGATTCGCGTCGGCCGATTGGAGCGAATGATAGGACAAGCGCCACGCGCCTTGCTGAGAGTCTGGCTCAGGCATCAATCCCATTAAAAGCTCACGTGCACTGCCGGGGTTATGCTTCAGTGCATCTAAATGCCATTTAAGCTCGTTCTCTGAGGCACCGCGGTCAGCATCTTCACACACTTTAAACCACTGCTGACTGAAATCGTCATTCGCGCGGACATCATCGTTGGCATCATCAATCACCGTCTCAATGGCCTTTTTGACCACACTAATATCTTCTATCGGTTTAATCAGAAAATCTTTCACGCCAAACCGCAATGCTTGGGCAACATCCGTCATTCCTCCCGTGCCGGAGATAACAATCATCGGCAACATGGGATACTCCACACTCACCTCTTCAACAAATTCTAGGCCAGTCATCACTGGCATGGATAAATCGCTAATCAGTAAGTCGGGAATGGATTGACGAAGCGCTTGCAATCCCTCTAATCCGTTTTCAACCTCACGCACCGTCGCGCCTTCACGCTCGAGAAACGATGCGATCATACGGCTGAATACGGGATCGTCTTCAACGATCAAGATTTCTTTACTATGCAACACGATGCTCTCTCCTCCAGGACTGCAAAGCAGCGGCTGTCTCCCACTCGACATTACCCGATAAGAATAGTTGAACTCAAACTCTCAGGACGATAATAATGATAATTAAATCGATAAAGGGATATAAACAGCTGTTTAAAATGGAGTTTTTGTTACTGCTTTGCTAGACACCTCACTCAAGCCAACGGTCGACAGCATAAAAAAGGCTTGCAAATCAATTACTCTATCACAGTACGCTACTCGGTATTAACACGACAAAAATCCTGTCTAAAACATGAGAACCATCACACAACGTGCATTAGTTATCTACGTTTATGCCCCCTCTCTACCATTATCTATGCCTCGCTTATACGTGTAGCACTCCTTGTTCGTTCTACAGTGTGAATGCTTGCATATTCAAGCCTTTCCGACTAAATGTTAACTATATGTAAGTTTGTTTTGCGTCGGTTAATCACAGTGCATAGACAGTCTCAAACAGGGCAACCTTTTTGTGGTGGCGATTGCACCGATTCAGGAAGGATAAGTGGGGGTAGCTATGATTTTGAGTCATCTTATCGGGTTATATACTCACCCGAAAAAGGAATGGAAGACCATTGGCGAGCGACATGAAGGCGCGTCACACAGTATCGGCCATGCACTGTTATTGGCGCTGATCCCGCCAGTTTGCGCTTATTACTCCAGTGTAAACATCGGTTGGAAAATCGGGGTAGGAGAACCGATCTTTCTCACTGCACAAAGCGCATTGTTTATCGCCAGTGCAATGTACCTAGCACTAATCGGTGGTGTATGCGCGCTTGCCTACCTCACGTTGTGGATGAGTCGAACCTTTGGTTCCGCCCCCACCTATACCCAATGCTTGGAGCTGGCAGCTTACACCGCTACGCCAATTTTCATGGTTGGACTAGCAACCTTATATCCAGTTGTATGGTTTGTGATGATTATCGGGCTCATAGGGATCGCCTACTCGGTATATTTACTCTACACCGGTGTACCCATTCTTATGGAGATTCCTGAAGAGCGCGGTTTTATCTACGCAAGCTCGGTGGTCACTTGCGGTTTGGTGTTACTGGTCGCCATTTTGGCATCGTCGGTGATTCTGTGGAACGTTGGAATTGGGCCTGTGTTTACGCACTAGCATGGTGATGAATAGGGCGGCCAGCGTCTAAATGCGTTGGCGCGTGCCGTCAAAGATAAAAAAGCCGCATCGAATGCGGCTTTTTTCGTCATTATCACGCTATCCACGGGCTTTTAGCTTTCGTTGTGGATCTCCAAATTGGCAAGCTCTTGTTGTTGTTCACGAACCGTTTTTGCATCATCGCTACGTAAGCTTTGTACGTACTCCAAATACGCTTGGTCAACATCATTGGTCACGTACTCACCACTAAACACAGAGGTTTCAAAACGTTCTATGGCTGGGTTCGCCTCACCGACCGCGGCAACAAGATCGCTTAAGTCTTGATATATCAAACCGTCGGCACCAATCAGTTTGGTAATTTCATCCACTTCTCGTCCATGAGCAATCAGCTCATTAGCACTGGGCATATCAATACCATACACGTTGGGGAAGCGCACTTCTGGTGCTGCGGAAGCGATATACACTTCTTTCGCACCGGCTTCACGCGCCATTTCAATGATCTGCTCCGACGTCGTACCACGCACAATCGAGTCATCAACCAATAAAACACGTTTGTCTTTAAACTCCGAGCGAATTGCATTGAGCTTGCGGCGTACTGATTTACGGCGCATTTGTTGACCGGGCATGATAAACGTGCGGCCTACATAGCGGTTTTTTACAAACCCTTGTCGATAGGGCTTGCCGAGCACCTGTGCAATTTCGAGCGCAATATCACAGGACGTTTCAGGAATCGGGATGACCACATCAATGTCCATGTCTTCCCATTCACGCTGTATTTTCGCACCCAATTTTTGTCCCATACGAACGCGCGCACCATACACCGAGATTTTATCGATAAACGAATCAGGGCGAGAGAAATAAACGAACTCAAAAATACACGGGTGCAAACTTGGTGAGGCTGCACATTGGCACGTGTGAAGTTGACCATCGAAAGTAATGTAGACGGCTTCACCCGGGGCCACATCACGAACAAAGTCAAAACCAACCGCATCAAGTGCAACCGACTCTGAAGCAACCATGTATTCAACTTGGCCTTGCTCTTCACGCTTGCCCAAACACAGGGGACGAATACCATGCGGGTCACGGAAGGCAATCATGCCATGACCAATAATCATGGATACCACCGCGTAGGCACCCGATACCTGCTCATGCACCGAGCGGACGGCAGCAAACATATCATCGGCGGTAAGCGGATGTGACACGGCGTTAGAAAGCTGGTGCGCAAGCACGTTGAGGAGGATTTCAGAATCTGAGGTGGTATTTAGGTGGCGGCGGTCTTTTTCAAACAAGGAATGACGGAGCGCTTCTGCATTGGTCAAATTCCCATTATGCGCCAAGGTTATTCCATAGGGAGAGTTGACATAAAATGGCTGCGCTTCTGAGGCACTAGAACTGCCGGCGGTTGGATAACGCACATGGCCAATACCGACATGACCTTGTAAACGTTGCATATGTTTGAGTTGAAAAACATCCTTCACCAAGCCGTTTGCTTTGCGAAGGCGGAAACGATTGTCGTCGATGGTGACAATCCCGGCTGCATCTTGGCCGCGGTGCTGTAGCACCGTTAACGCATCATAGATGGACTGGTTGACCGGATTGGCCCCTACGATTCCAACAATACCACACATGTCAGCTATTCCTTGTTACGCGTAAACCAGCCTAAGACCCCGCGATCTTAGGTAAGAAACTGGAACTGTTCTCGAGGTAGTTAAAGAACCATTCAATAACCACAGCAAAATTAGGAATCAGTTCAGATTGTCCCCATGCTTGGGTTTTTGATACTGACGTAAACGCATCCAAGAAAAACAAGACTGCGGCGACAATCAACACCCCACGAACACTTCCGAACACAATCCCCAACACTCTATCTGTCCCTGATAGTCCTGTTTTTTGCACTAACTGGGCAATCACATAATTGACCACTGCACCCACAATGAGGGTAGCAATAAACAGTAAGGCAATAGCGGTTCCGTTACGGATCACCGCATCCTGTATGTTGGTGAGATACACCGCAAGTTGCGGATAAAATTGGCTGGCGACAAAAAAAGCACCAAACCAAATAACCAAAGACAATGCCTCTTTGACAAAGCCTCGGATAACGCTAACCAGCGCCGAAAAACCAATGACGCCAAGAATCAGGTAATCAATCCAAATCATGTTATTCACTTGCTCGAGACGCGCGCATTCTAACAGAAAAAATGCTCACGCAAACGTTTTCTTATTGGGTGAGTGGGTCAAATTTGCGCAATTGCCCTTTCAACCCGGTGAGAGATTCTAAGTCTGCCAATTGAGATTCCAGTGTGTTTTTAGACACATTTGGACCTACAACCACTTTGGCAAGGTCATCAGGTTTCAGATCCCGTGGCAAAATATGGGCTTGATAACCTTTCTCACGCAATTGGCTAACCAACCGGCGCGCATTGTCCTGATTGCGGAAGGTACCAAGACGAATCATCCACGCACCATCTGCCGTGGCGATCGACTCAGATGCCGTTGAGTCAGGGGGCGTTTCACGCTGATGGGATACGCTCCCTTCTTCGTCGGTCGTTTTTACCGAGGTGTCAGGCACAGCAACATCGGCCACTTGTGGTTCAGCAATCGGGGTTTCTGTCACAGACGCATCAAAATCATCGCGCAGAGGAATACTTTCATAGCTCTCTTGATAGTGCTCTTTTTTGCCATCCAGAACATCTGGCAAAAAAATCACCCCCATTGACACCAATACCAGCGTACCGACTAATCGTTTTTGCAACTTACTGGCCACATCGACTCCGTTTTAATTAATCTGTTCACTCACTTGCCCCACGGTATGGAACGACCCGAATACGACCACACAATCACGCTCGGGTTCCGCCGCTTGGTAGGCCGCTTGATAAGCGTGATAAGGGGTGTCAAATCGCTCCTCTGCGTTTACGGGCAAAGCACTCGCCGGAGCCCCCCGCGCGACACTCAAGGAAGCAGGATACCAATGGTCAACAATTCCCTCAAAGCACGCTAACGTGCCGGCAATATCTTTATCTGCCAGCATAGCAACCACAGCATGGATGTTTCCGCCTCTATCCTGCTTAATGGTCGCTAACCTATCCGCCAAATATTGCGCAGCGTGCGGGTTATGAGCGACGTCAAACACGGTGTAAGGCTGGCTTGAAATAACTTGCATCCGGCCAGGCACAGTGAGGGTTCGCAATGCCTCGGTGATGTGCGTGTCAGCGATATCCAGCTCTGCGACCCCAAGCGCCATTAATGCCGTTGCGGCATTTTGCATAGGAATATGAGGAACTGGCAGCGCATCCATATCAAAGGCACCGGCATGCCAACACCAAGTATCACCTTGCTGTACATAGTGATACTGATAACCAATTTGATACAAGTCTGCACCAATCGCGTCCGCATGCGCAGCAACACTCGGAGGAGGCGCAGGTTGACCACAAATCGCCGGTTTACCCGCACGGAAAATCCCCGCCTTTTCATACCCGATTTGGTCGATGTCATCGCCGAGCCAATCACAATGATCCAGCGCTAGACTGGTGATCACTGATACGTCATGCTCGACCACATTCGTTGCGTCTAAGCGTCCCCCAAGGCCGACCTCTAGGATCACCACATCAAGCTCATGCTGCTTAAAAAGCTGTAACGCCGCCAAGGTACCAAACTCAAAAAAGCTCAGGCTGGTTTCTCCGCGCGCTTGCTCAATGGCGGCGAATGCTTGGCAATGCGCCGCATCGTCTAATGGTTTGCCATTAACACGCACGCGTTCGTTGTAATGAACAAGGTGAGGAGAGCTATATACGCCAGTGCGATAGCCCGCATTCTGCAAGATCGCCTCGAGCAGTGCACAGGTCGTTCCCTTCCCGTTGGTACCCGCCACCGTTATGATCTTTGGAGCAGGTTTGGTCAGTTGCGCATGCTCGGCAACGTGGGCAACGCGTTCTAAACCTAAGTCAATCGCGCTGGTATGGATGGATTCAAGATAAGACAGCCACGTCGATAGCGGGGACGTGGCTGTAGGAATGCATTGTTCAGACATTAACTTGGTCAGTTGCTACATGATGGGTAGATAATACCAAGGATAACGCTGAGGAACACGGTCAAATCTTACTCTTGAGAAGCAGATTGCTCGTCTTCTTGTGGCTTGTCTTGTTCAACGTCAACCACCAATGGTGATTTTACATTGCTCAGCTTCGCAAGCAGCCCTGCCAAGCGCTGACGCATTTCGCGACGATCAACAATCATGTCGATGGCACCATGCTCGAGCAAGAATTCACTGGTCTGAAAGCCTTCAGGTAACTTTTCACGTACCGTTTGCTCAATCACGCGACGGCCCGCAAAACCAATGATGGCTTTAGGTTCCGCGACATTGACGTCGCCAAGCATTGCGAAACTGGCGGTGACGCCACCATAGGTTGGATCGGTCATCACCGAGATAAACGGCAGCTTATGGCGAGAAAGACGCTCCAGCGCAGCGCTAGTTTTTGCCATCTGCATCAGCGACATCAAAGCTTCTTGCATACGCGCGCCACCGCTGGCAGAAAAACACACCAGACCACAATTATTCTCGATCGCAGTTTCTACTGCTTTCACAAAACGCGCACCTACAACGGCACCCATTGAGCCACCCATGAACTTAAATTCAAAGGCACAGGCAACCACGGGAACCTCTAACACGGTTCCTTTCATGACGATCAGTGCGTCCTTCTCACCACTCGATTTTTGTGCCGCAGAAAGGCGGTCTTTATATTTTTTCGAGTCACGAAACTTCAGCACATCTTTCGGCTCAAGCTCAGCGGCAATCTCTTCGCGACCGTCTTTGTCGAGAAACACATCAAGGCGGCGACGAGCAGGAATGCGCATGTGATGATCACACTTAGGGCACACCTCTAGGTTACGCTCTACATCTGCGTGATAAAGCACTTGGTCACAGGACGTACACTTGGTCCACACCCCTTCAGGAATGGATGCTTTGCGCGATGAACCAATGTTGCTTTTCGTTAGGATTTTTTCAAGCCAGCTCATGGACAACCTTTACTTAATCATGGGCGTCCGCATAGGACGTCCATCTTGGATTCGTAACAAATTAGACCGAATTAAATCACAAGTCAGTCAGACTTGGGATAAAAAACTGGTACTACCTATTCTTCGCTCTACCCTTTGACGCGCTACTATTTAAGCCCGTTTAATGACCTCATCGGGTAAAAACAGGGGGCCAATCGGCGCATCGGGCAGCGCAAACTCTTGCGGATAATCAACCTCAACCAAATACAAGCCTTCCGCTTTGGCGGTGGCGGCCGCTAAGGTGCGATCTTTTTGGGCCAACAGCCATTCAATCCATTCGGGAGGATGTTCTTTTCGGCCCACAGCCATCAAGCTACCTGCGATATTCCGCACCATATGATGAACAAATGCATTCGCTTTAATATCGATGATAATGTAACGCTCGCGACGACTCACCGATAAATGCATCACATTTCGCCACGGTGATTTTGACTGACACTGCGCAGCGCGGAACGAGGAAAAGTCGTTTTCCCCCAGTAAGTACTGACCGGCCTGATGCATTAAGGTTTCATCCAACTCACCATAATAATGGCTAACCCCCTTGGCTAAAATGCCCGGACGTAGAGGGTGATTGTAGATGATATAGCGGTAACGACGTGCGGTCGCGCTAAACCGAGCGTGAAAGCTGTCAGGCACCTCTTTTGCCCAACGAACAGCAATCGCATCCGGTAAATTGGCATTAACACCCAGTGTCCATGCTTTTAACGGCCGCTGGCTATCCACATCAAAGTGCACCACTTGACCAGTGCCATGGACACCAGCATCGGTTCGTCCAGCACATTGAACATCGACAGTTTGGTTAGCCACGACGGATAAAGCACGCTCTAGGTGCGCTTGTACGCTGGTAACTTCTCGTTGGCGCTGCCAACCGTAAAACTGCGCTCCATCATATTCAATGCCTAACGCGACTCTCATGCTTGTGCCTTTTCGTTTACTCACTATTAAGGCGCCGCATTATATACGTAATGCATGCGATGTGCAGGTCCGATACCGGGCCTTTAATCATCGATGTCGCCAACGCAAAGATAAAAAACGGCAGCCGAAGCTGCCTGTTTTTTATCGTAGCTGTTCAAGCAGCTGTCGTGCCTCTTGTTGAAGCGCTTTATTCCCTGATTGCATGACTTTTTCTAGCAATGAAATCGCACCATCGACATCGTTCATCTCTAGATAGGCTTTAGCCAGATCGAGATTGGTGGCCGCTTCCGTACTGGCCGTATCACCATCGACATCGATGGCACTGATATCTTCCAGCACATCAGGAAATTCATCCAGCCCCACGTCTAAGTTCATTTCCGCTTTATCCGGGTCAATATCCGGTGCGCTACCATCATCGCGCATCAACTCCTCGATGCTGATGTAATCACGCTCCTCTTCCCCTTCATCAATGAGTTCGCTCTCTGCTTCACCTTCATTCAGCAAATCGTCATCAAGCGCTTGCTCTAATTCGAATTTCTCAAGCGACTCTGGATCCATGGCAGGCTGTTGACTCCAGTCCTCGCTTTCAGCTTCGGGCTCTGGCTCATTATCTGCTTGCCACACGGCCGCTTCTTCATCAGAGAGCCCGGCCAGATCAAGAGGCTCATCGCCATCCGGTTCAGACAACAGAGCGTCCATATTGAGACCACCCACTTGATGGTCGTCATCATCCAGCTCACTAATATCTCGGCTGTCGCCTTGACCCACATCACGGCCTTGCTCATCGAAGTAAGACTCGAGCTCACGTTGCTCATCCAGAGCGGCACTTAATGCATCGTCTTCGTCAAACTCGCCCAGTTCATCTAAAGAGAGCGAGTCAAACTCATAGTCTCGGTTGCTGCTTTCTGGCTCTGGCTCTGGCTCTGGCTCTGGCTCTGGCTCTGGCTCTGGCTCTGGCTCTGGCTCTGGCTCTGGCTCTGGCTCTGGCTTCAGGATCAAGCGGTTCCGCATCTGCTAATGCAGCTTCTTCGTCATACTCAGGCAAACTGGTTAGGTCGAGAAGGTCCTCTTCCCTGAGATCGTCAAGATTTTCGCCTTCATCATCTGCTGTCTCAGCGTCTAGATCATTGTCGCCATCTTCTGCCGGCGCATCGTCTTCGCTGACATCTTCTGCGGCTTTATCCACATCCGCAGTTTCATCACCCGCTGGCTCAGCATCTAGATCGTCGTCGCTGTCTTCTGTTGGCGCATCATCTTCGCTGGCATCTTCTGCGGCTTCATCTGCATCCGCAGTTTCATCATCGGCTGGCTCGACATCGAGATCATCATCACCATCTTCTGCTGGCGCATCGTCTTCGCTGGCATCTTCTGCGGCTTCATCTGCATCCGAAATTTCATCATCTGCTGGCTCAGCGTCTAGAGCATCGTCGCCATCTTCTGCTGACGCCTCTTCTTCGCTGGTATCTTCTGTGGATTCATCTGCATCCACAGTGTCATCATCTGCTAGCTCGGCATCTAGATCATCGTCGCCGTCTTCTGTTAGCGAGCCCTCTTCGCTGGCATCCTCCGCGACTTCATCCGCATCCGCAGTTTCATCGTCTGCTAGCTCTGTATCTAGAGCATCGTCGCCATCTTCTGCTGGCGCCTCATCTTCGCTGGCATCTTCTGCGGCTTCATCTGCATCCGCAGTGTCACCATCTGCTAGCTCAGCGTCTAGATCATCTTCAGTATCTTCCGCTGGCGCATCCTCTTCGCTGATACCTTCTGAGGCTTCATCTGCATCCGCAGCTTCATCATCTGCTGGCTCAGCGTCTAGATCATCGTCGCCATCTTCTGTTGGAGCCTCATCTTCGCTGGCATCTTCTACGGCTTCATCTGCATCCGCAGTTTCATCATCTGCTGGCTCGGCATCTAGACCATCGTCACCGTCTTCTGCTGGCGCATCCTCTTCGCTGGCGTTTTCTGTGGCTTCATCTGCATCCGCAGCTTCATCATCTGCTGGCTCAGCGTCTAGAGCATCGTCGCCATCTTCTGTTGGAGCCTCATCTTCGCTGGCATCTTCTACGGCTTCATCTGCATCCGAAATTTCATCATCTGCTGGCTCGGCATCTAGATCATCGTCGCCATCTTCTGCTGACGTATCGTCGTCGCTGCTATCTTCTGCGACTTCATCTGCATCCGCAGGCACATCGCCTTCGCTGGTATTCTCTACTGACGCATCCGCTTCGGCGGTTTCGTCTACTTCGCCACTATCGTCACTGTCTGGCTCTGGCTCTGGCTCTGGCTCTGGCTCTGGCTCTGGCTCTGGCTCTGGCTCTGGCTCTGGCTCTGGCTCTGGCTCAAGATGAGGATCATCTTTATCGAGCACTTCGTCTAACAGTGCGTCACTGCTTTCATCAAACTCGTCGATATCATCATCGTCATCCTTGATCCAAGCCTCGTCATCGGCCTCTTCTTCATCACCAACCAGCTCATCGAGCAACTCGGTGGTGTTATCGAGGGATAGGTCGTCATCGTCGCTATCGTCATCCGATAGTTCAATGTCTTGGCTAAGGTCAAGCTCAGGCTCGCCTTCGAGAACCTTGTCAAACAAGGCATCATTTGGTGCGTCTTCTGACTCGTTAGCAGCCTTATCTGTGTCTGATGTCGCTTCTTCCGGCTGGTCAGCCCCCTCACCTTGTTCGCCGGCTAACAGAGCGTCGATATCATCAACATCGCCGCCATTATCTTCTTCGAGTGATTTTGCCCATTCTGCAGCCAGTGCTTCATCCGCACTCATTTCTTCTTCAGGGGCAGCATCTGACTCTTCTGGGGTCGACTCTTCTTCGACCGATGGTTCAGGCGTCTCTTCTGGGGGAGCCTCCGCTAGCTCATCCAGCGCTCGCTCCATGTCTTCCAGGCCAATAGCATCATCCCCATTGGGTGCCACGCTCGACTCGTTACCCGACATATCATCGAGGTCATCATCCAAGTCAAGATCGTCGAGATCCGTGTCATCACCGAACATTTGGTCTTCATCGCCACCAAAGTCGTCGGCAATTTCTAACTCATCATCCTGCGGCTCCTCATTGGCTTCTTCCTCTTCAGGATCAGGCACCATGATAACCGGCATATCATCGTCAATTTCATCATGATCGAGCGCCGCTGGCTCTTCGACGTCATCCTCTTGCTTTTTACGACGCGAGAGGAAGAAGAAAATCGCCCCCGCAATCGCAGCGCCAGGCAGAATCGCTAGCATAGCCAGCAATAACGGGCTATCCATCAATGATTCCACCGCTGATGGCGGCTGGGTTTCTTTTGCGACTTTTGCTTGGCGTTGTTGCTCTAAGAACGCGCGGATTTCTTGGTTCAATTCAGCATCATTGCCCACTTGCTCTTTCAGCGCAGAAAGCTCGTGTTGAACTTCCGATAGACGGACTTTGAGCACATGATTGCTTTCCACCAAGCGCGTCATTTCTTGATCCGATGCTTGCAATTGCGACTGCAAATTCTCGACCACTTGTGGCTGTGGTGACGTGTCATCGCTTGAGGAGTCCGCCATCGAAGATGCATCAGGCTCTTCAGTATCTGGTGAGGGAGGCGTTGCATCAGGACGAGAGGCAGCCGGTTGCTGAGGTTCACGAGGTGCGCTCACTTGGGTGCTAAGTGGCGCTTGCGGGGTTGCCTGGGCTTGCTTTCTCGCTTGGTCGATTTCGAGGCGCGCAACAACATCGTTAGTGCTTTCACGCTGAATTTGCGCCAAGGTTGGCATTACTAAGTTACTGCCAGGCTGCAAACTATGGATATTGTTATCCGCAAACGCATTCGGATTTAAGCGAAAAATCGCTCCCAAGGTTTGATAAACACTGACTTGGTTATTCGGCCGCATTTGCGTGGCAATAGACCATAAGGTTTCATTCGCCCCGGTTGGCCCATAACGCTGCGGTGTCGGCGTATTCACTGGCTGCGGCGCTGATTGCGCCTCAGTAGTCATTTCATCCTGCGGTCCAAGAATACGAATCGCCGCTTCCACAGAAACAGTAGAAAAACTGAAGACAATAAACGCGACCATGGCTAGTAAGACAGCAAGACGCTGACTGAACTTTCCAGTGGTCATACACGTTTTACGATGAGAAGACTGTTCACTTTGCTGTGCGTCGGACACACCCGCACCCCTTATGGCAGAAATGGCCTCACTAAATACCTAACTATATCGGAAGCCATGCTAAAAACTGTAGTTTGATGATATAAAAGTGTGTTGTGCGATCAAACTGTGGGCGCTCGGCCTCAGTTTTACCTTTACGATTACCGGCAATTTGCCGCGACACACCGAGTTAAAAGCAAAAATAGTGCCTAAAAAAATACCCTGTCAATGGTGACAGGGTATCATGACGTCTTGCCATCGTTGCGATAAACGCTGTGGCAAATTTACAAGTAATCGCGCACCAAGAGTTCCGCAATCTGCACTGAGTTCGTTGCAGCTCCTTTTCGGACGTTATCCGCTACGACCCAAAGGTTTAAGCCATTCGGGTGACTAATATCATTACGGATCCGACCCACTAAAACCTTATCAGTGCCAGTGCCCTCTTTCACTTGCGTTGGGTAGTCCTCACCTTCGAACACTTCGATATGTTCATGTTGGCTCAAGATGGCCACCGCTTCTGTAGCGTCAATTGGTTGACGGCATTCAATATGCACCGCTTCGGCATGGCCATAGAAAACAGGAACACGCACACAGGTGGGGTTCACGCCAATCATTTCATCGGCAAAGATCTTTTGCGTTTCCCACACCATTTTCATTTCTTCTTTGGTGTAGCCATTGTCCATAAACTGATCGATCTGTGGCAAACAATTAAACGCGATCTGTTTGCTATATAGCGCCGGTTCAGCGTCTTGACTATTGAGCAGTTTAACCGTTTGTCCGGCAAGTTCATCGATACCCAACTTACCGGAGCCCGAGACAGATTGATAGGTCGACACGTTAATACGCTCAATTCCCACTGCATCATAAATCGGTTTCAACGCCACCAGCATTTGGATGGTGGAACAATTGGGGTTAGCGATGATATTGCGGTTACGAAAATCGCCAATCGCGGCTGGGTTCACTTCGGGAACCACAAGAGGGACATCAAAGTCATAACGGAACTGGGAGGTGTTATCAATCACGACAACACCTGCGTCTGCCGCTATAGGCGCCCACTGTGCAGACGCTTGTGCGCCTGCTGAAAATAGGCCGATTTGCACTTGGGTCCAATCAAACTTCTCTACGTTTTGAACACGTAGGCTTTCGCCTTTGAATTTGATGGTTTCTCCTTCACTGCGCTCACTGGCGAGCAGGTGCAGTGTCCCAATCGGAAAGTCGCGCTCTTCTAGGCTATCAATAATCGCGCGTCCTACCGCGCCTGTTGCGCCTAAAACCGCAACGTCAAATGCTTGTGTCATGCTTGCTCCTCAATACTAAAGCCGAGCTTAGCCAGCGACTGTAACCCGAAATCCGTCTGTCCGGCTACTGTGATCGCACTGTACTCACGTCGATCCCAGTAATTTTTTCGTAATTGGTCAAAGGCTGTACGTTGCGCGGGTTTATTGTCCCCAGCGCCATGCATCGCGCGACGAAAATCACTGTCGTCCCGACGAATATCGTAGACCAATTGTGTCAATGCCATTAGATCGCTTTGTTGCCATGGCTGAGCAAGCGCCACATGAGGGATGGGGGCCGTCGGTAGCAAGTCACTGGCGTGGGCACGATGAGGCAAGCCAAGGTGTTCACACAGTGCGTTAAACACCATGGTAGTACCGCGCGCTTTTCCTTCTAGGCCATAGCCTGCAATATGCGGCGTGGCAAAGGTCAGCTTGTCCATGAGGTCTAGATCAACCTCGGGTTCATGCTCATACACATCAAGCACCGCATCCATGTCGCCTTGATCAAGTCGTGCACTCAAGGCCTGATTGTCAACCACAGGGCCGCGCGCCGCATTAATCAATATACTGCCCGCGCCCAATGCCGCTAAACGTGTCGCGTTCATCAAATGGTAGGTGGGGTATTGGCCATCGCGCGTTAATGGTGTGTGAAAAGTCACTACATCACACGATGCAATAAGTGTATCAATATCAACCATTGGGCGTGGATCACCGGCATCTTGGCGAGGCGGATCGCACAACACCGTTTTTATCCCTAGCGCATCAAGGCGCTCGGCTAGATAGCTGCCCACGTGCCCGACTCCCACAATACCGACCGTCCGGTCTGTAATCGAGAATCCTTGTTGTTGGGCCAAGACAAGCAGCGCGCTGATCACATACTCAGCAACCCCAACTTTGTTGCAGCCGGGTGCTGCCGTCGCGTGAATACCTTGGGCATGCAGGGCGTTAAAATCAAGGTGATCTTCACCCGCGGTTGCAGAGCCGACAAAACGTAACCGAGACGCACCTTTGACTAGGGCCTGATTCACTTGTGTCACACTTCTTACCATTAATGCATCAGCATCAATCAAATCCGCCGCGCTGATTGCGCGCCCGGGTAATGCCACGACCTCACCCAATTGGCTAAACAAGGCTTGGGCATAAGGCATGTTTTCGTCTACAACAATTTTCACGTTCAACGTCCTGTGTGAGTCGGTGCACCGCGTATCGGATGCAAAATGCGAAGGTAATATTGTATCTGGCTCGTCACAAGAAAACACCCTTGCTCAACGGGGGACGATGGAATTATCGATGGCAGCAGTCGGCATAAAAAAACCCGGCCGAAGCCGGGTAAATCCAGGACCTGAAAAGACCATTACCGGCTCTCAACGATAATAGCCCGCGTCTGATGGCAGAATTGCTCTGCAAACCTGGAAAACGAGGGGCGGATTAACCGCGATATTTTTCGATCACCAAGGTCGCATTGGTGCCACCGAAGCCAAAGCTGTTCGACATCACTCGCGTCAGTGCTTGCTCACGCGGTGTAGTGACAATATCCAACCCTTCTGCAGCAGGATCGAGTTGTTCGATGTTAATACTTGGCGCCACAAAGCCATGCTCCAGCATCAGCGTCGAATAAATGGCTTCATGCACACCTGCCGCGCCTAATGCGTGGCCCGTCATGGCTTTGGTCGCTGAAATCGCTGGGCTCTTACCTGCGAAAATTTCTTGGATCGCGCCAAGCTCTTTGACATCACCGACAGGCGTGGATGTGCCGTGGGTATTGATATAATCCACGTCGCCATCCACATCTTGCATCGCCATCTTCATACAGCGGATAGCGCCTTCGCCTGACGGGGCAACCATGTCGTAGCCGTCAGAAGTCGCACCATAACCGACGATTTCACCGTAGATGGTCGCGCCACGCGCCAATGCATGCTCAAGCTCTTCGACCACCAACATGCCGCCACCACCAGAGATAACAAACCCATCGCGGTCTGCATCATAGGTCCGTGAAGCCTTTTGTGGGTCGTCATTGTATTTCGTTGATAACGCACCCATGGCATCAAACATCATGGTTAATGACCAATCAAGCTCTTCGCCGCCACCCGCAAATACGATGTCTTGCTTACCCAATTGGATGAGCTCAAGTGCATGACCGATACAGTGTGCTGATGTTGCACAAGCAGAGCTCATGGTGTAGTTCACCCCTTTAATTTGAAATGGGGTGGCCAAGCACGCAGAGACCGTCGAGGACATAGTGCGTGGCACCATGTAAGGGCCAACACGTTTAACCCCTTTTTCTCGAAGAATATCGACCGCGGCTACTTGGTTAACAGAAGACGCACCGCCTGAGCCTGCGACAAGGCCGGTCCGTTCATTAGAGACGTGTTCAGGTGCAAGACCTGCGTGTTCAATCGCTTGCTCCATGGCAAGATAAGCAAAGCCAGCCGCGTCACCCATAAAGCGCATTTTTTTGCGGTCGATATGGTCGGCGGGGTTCAGTTTGAGATCACCCCAAACGTTGCTGCGCAGTTTCATATCGGCAAACTGCTGAGAGAAGTTAATGCCAGATTTTCCCGCTTTGAGCGACTCCAGCACTTCTTTGACGTTGTTACCAATACTGGAAACAATCCCCATGCCTGTAATGACAGCTCGTTTCATGATTCTTTCCTAGACGTTAATTTCGCAGTGGATGATAGCGTTTTTAAAGCTGATAAGTGGTCAGCTTTCCTTTCAGTCAGTACAATTTCGCTTTTACGACATTTTTGTATGAGGCATTTGTGAGCTCTCCCTCAATTAAACATGCGCAAATCAGTTGGAACGACACTGGCACACCGGTCGCCGACCAGTTTGACGATGTGTATTTTTCTAACGCTGACGGCCTCGCCGAAACCCGCTATGTGTTTTTGGCTCAAAACCAACTCCCCACCCGCTGGGAGACCCACTCATCGCCCCGCTTTGTGATCGCGGAAACCGGTTTCGGCACCGGATTAAACTTTCTCGCGACCTGGCACGCCTTTGCGCAGTTCCGCCAAGCCCAACCCGATGCGGTGGTCACGCAACTGCACTTTATCAGTTTCGAAAAATACCCTCTGACCGTAGAAGATCTTGACCGTGCGCATCAAGCTTGGCCTGAGCTTGCCCCGTATGCAGAGCAGCTTCGCTCTCACTACCCTGTCCCTTTGGCGGGCTGTCAACGGATCGTGCTGGCACAAGGTCAGATTACACTCGATTTGTGGTTTGGTGATATTAAAGATTGGTTACCACAGGTGCCGACTGGCGCTGCAGGGATTGTCGATGCTTGGTATCTCGACGGTTTTGCCCCGAGCAAAAACCCGGAGATGTGGAATCAAGATTTATTTGATGGCATGGCTAGGCTTGCCCGTGAGCAGTGTACTTGCGCCACCTTTACCGCCGCTGGTTTTGTCCGTCGTGGTCTATTAGCTGCCGGTTTTGACATGAAAAAGGTGAAAGGGTTTGGCCATAAACGCGAAATGCTGGCAGGCCGATTACCCACGCGGAAAACGGCGACCAGCTTTCAACCATGGTACGCACGGACTCCGGCTATATCGGCAGATGATATTGCAGTGATTGGCGGAGGGATTGCCAGTGCCGCATTGATCACGGCATTACTTCAACGCGGAAAACGCGTCACCCTCTACAGCCAAGACTCACATCCTGCGGCGGGAGCATCAGGTAACCGCCAAGGTGCCATTTATCCACTTTTAAATGGCAATAACGACAATTTAAGCCAATTTTTTGCTCCTGCGTTTTTGTTTGCTCGCCAGTTTGTTAAGCAACAACACGAGCAAGGGATCGCGTTTGAACACCAATGGTGTGGCGTGACGCAACTGGGTTACGATGAGAAAAGTGCGACCAAGCTGGCTAAAATGACCAAGGGTGACTTTCCAGACACACTCGTCAAGCCAATCGATAAGGCAGATGTGGCTGAGACGGTCGGCCTAGAAACCGGCCATGCAGGCGTATTCTATCCATTAGGTGGGTGGATGAGCCCACAACAATTTACGGCCGCTGTGATTGATGCGGCTATCGCGAGCGGACAACTGCGCGCACATTTTGATTGCCACGTGGATGCTCTGACGCAAGCCGACAATGGCTGGACACTTAACACAGCAATTGGTGAGGTTTGGCATCATAATGTGGTGATCGCAAACGGTCACCAATCCGCTCAATTTGGCCAAACACAGCCGATTCCTGTTTATCCAGTGCGAGGTCAAGTGAGCCATGTCCCCACCAATGCTGAGCTGCGTCAACTCAATACAGTGCTGTGTTTCGAAGGCTATTTAACGCCGGCCAATCAAGCAGGAGAGCATTGCTTGGGGGCCAGTTACAGCCGGAATAATGCCGATCTCACTTTCCAAGCTGATGACCAAACCGAAAACCAACAGCGTCTCACCAGTTGTATTGATACCGACTGGGCGCGTGCCGTGCCGGTTGCGAAAGAAGGACGTGTGGGCGTGCGCTGCGCCAGTCGCGATCACCTCCCGTTTGTGGGCAATGTTTGCGACTATGACGCACTGGTTGCTGCGTACCAGAATCTGCAAAAAGATAAAGAAAAAGCAGGCTCCGTGCCTGTCTATCCGGGGCTATTTTGCCTACTCGGCTTGGGGTCACGTGGTCTTACGTCCGCGCCGCTTGCCGCGGAAATACTCGCCGCACAATTGTGTGATGAGCCTTTGCCATTACCACAAACGGTGCTCGACAGCCTGCATCCAGGGCGAATGTGGGTACGTAAGCTGTTAAAAGGTAAAGCCTTGTAACCACAGGCACGAGACAAAACAGCCATCGTCAAGACGATGGCTGTTTACTGTCGGTGCCGACTATTCCATGCGCGCAGCGGCGAAGACTATTGGTCTTTTTCAACCTGTTGCTGCAGCAAGTCCCACAATGCGCCCACCAAACGTTGATCGCCGGGAGACAATTCACTGGCATTGTCATTGAGGCTGGCATCCACACGCGCTTTGAGGGAGGCAACGTCATCAAAGCCTTCCAATTCGCAGTCTGCAGCGGCAAGAGACACATGGCCACGCAAATAACCACTGGCAAATAACTCATCATCAGAGGCGGTTTCTACCATCTCATCAATCAAGGTCAAAATACGTTCTTCGTAGTCTTGGATCATCATGTCTCTCTTAGCCTGACTCGGGCAATGCAAAATCGTTGGGCGTTAACGGGGCAATGCCGTAAAAGCCTCGCAAGGTATCAGAAAACTGCTTAGCACGCACGGGTAATACGGGGCTTGTGCTGTCTTCGCTCAGGTAGTCCATCACTTGCTGACGCACTTTGGCAGTAAACGCATGGCGATCCGGCTCGACACCACTTAAATTGTCGCAACTGACTTGAAAACGAAATCTACAGCTTGTAGAAAGTATCCACTCAATCGCTTGTGGCTTTACTTCCACGGCCTCAAAGGCGGCTTGCTTGTCAGCATCACGACCATCGGGGTGATACCAATAGCCATAGTCTTCCAATTGACGGCGTTTCTCACCGGCAATGGTCCAATGTGCAATTTCATGTAACGCAGAAGCAAAAAAACCGCGCGCAAAAATCACCCGATGATGTGGGTACGTTGCATCCGCGGGCCGATAAATGGGTTCATCGCCGCCCAGTAAGAGTTCAGTATTGAACGTGCCAAGAAATGTTTGGTTAAAAAGCCGGATTAAGTCGTGATAATCGTGGGTCATACAGCACTTTAATAGGATTAAATATCAATCAGTAACAAAAAAGACATTTTTAGCGATAAAAAGCAGCATCTACAACAGCTAACCCTTTCAATCTAAACACTCTTTTTTATTTGTTCCTCATCACAAATTTGATTGTATGAGGCCGTTAAGGCCACTACAATGCGCGTCAATTTCTAATCCCAGTATAAGGTGTCGGGTTGTATGTTGTTATTGACGCTTTATGTCATTGGCATTACCGCGGAAGCCATGACAGGTGCACTCAGCGCAGGTAGAAAACACATGGACTGGTTTGGGGTAATGTTTGTCGCCAGTGCCACCGCTATCGGTGGCGGAACCGTCCGCGATATTCTTTTTGGCCACTACCCTCTCACTTGGGTTGCTAACCCGCATTTTCTCGTGATTACTTGCGTCGCAGGCTTGATTACGCCGTGGATTGCCAGCTGGGTTGCACGCAATTATAAACTGTTTGTCACCCTAGATGCACTGGGCCTTGCCGCCTTCAGCATTATTGGCTGCCGCGTAGCGATGGATATGGGGCTACATCCTCTGATTTGCATGGTTTCATCCCTGATCACCGGTATTTTTGGTGGACTATTGCGTGACTTAATCTGTCGTCAATCGCCGATGGTCTTGCACAAAGAGTTATATGCCTTGGTCGCCTTTGTCACCGGTGCGCTTTACTTTAGCTTGATTCGCCTCGATGTCGGTGAACTGATTGCGACGGTTGCTAGTTTAGTGATTGGCTTTAGTTTTCGAATGGCTGCCCTTCGTTTTGGTTGGTCGTTACCCGTTTTTCGCTTTGAAGCTCCTTCATCACTGCACTGATCATAAAAAACCGCACAACTGGGTGCGGTTTTTTGGGTAAGCGACTGAATCAAAAACTATATGCTGGGGTTCGCCCCCATTTGGCCACGATGACGCAGCAAATGGTCCATAAGCACAATCGCCACCATGGCTTCAGCAATTGGTACCGCGCGGATCCCCACACAGGGATCATGACGGCCTCGGGTCACCACATCCGCGGACTCCCCATGAATATCAATGCTTTTTCCTGGCACGGTAATGCTAGAAGTCGGCTTTAGGGCTAAATGGGCAACCAGCGGCTGACCTGAAGAAATCCCTCCCAGAATGCCACCGGCATGGTTTGAGGCAAAGCCGTCAGGATGTATTTCATCACGATGCTCACTGCCGCGCTGGGTTACCACATCAAAACCATCGCCAATCTCGACCCCTTTCACCGCATTGATCCCCATCAGTGCGTGGGCGATATCAGCATCTAAACGGTCAAACACCGGCTCCCCTAAGCCTACCGGCAGGTTTTCCGCCACTACGGTCAGTTTCGCACCAATCGAGTCGCCGTCTTTTTTAAGCTGACGGATAAGTGCGTCTAACTCATCGAGTTTATTTGGGTCAGGACAGAAGAAAGGATTTTGCTCAACTTGCGCCCAATCAACTGTGTCTATGGTCACGTCTCCCATCTGCGCCAAGTAGGCACGGACCTGAATACCGTGGACTTGGGCAAGGTATTTTTTAGCCACCGCCCCAGCGGCAACACGCATCGCGGTTTCACGTGCTGACGAACGACCACCGCCGCGGTAGTCGCGGATGCCATATTTATGATGGTAGGTAAAATCGGCATGGCCGGGACGAAACACATCTTTGATTTTGGAGTAATCTTTTGAGCGTTGGTCGGTATTTTCGATCATCAAGCCGATCGATGTCCCCGTGGTTTTGCCCTCAAACACACCGGAGAGAATCTTAACGGCGTCAGGCTCGCGACGCTGTGTGGTGTACTTCGATGTGCCGGGGCGACGACGGTCAAGATCATGCTGCATGTCCGCTTCCGTCAACGTCAACCCCGGGGGGCAGCCGTCAATAATCGCGCCCAGTGCGATACCGTGGCTTTCTCCAAACGTCGTCACGCGAAAAATTTGTCCAATCGTGTTGCCTGCCATGCCTTCCTCTGTTTGCCTGATGGGCATTGTTGTGTTTTTGCGTACTTTGTTAGCAATTAACCACAAAGCAGTCAAAGACGCAAAAAAAATCCACCTCAGATCGTCAGTGCAAAAATAAAAAAAGCCAGCACAAAGGCTGGCTAGAAAAGTATGCTAAGCACGTGTGACTAGTCGCGATAAAGCGCAAATTCCTCAGCACAGGCAACTAAATCTTGACGCGAGATCATGAACACGCCGTGACCGCCGTTTTCGAATTCGATCCAATGCAATGGTAGGTGGCCATATTGCTCTTGCATGTGCACCATCGAGTTACCCACTTCACAAATCAGTACACCATCGTCGGTGAGGTAATCCGGAGCATTGGCGAGGATACGACGAACCAGTTTCAATCCATCCGTCCCGGCAGCCAGCCCTAATTCAGGCTCATGGCGGAACTCGTCAGGCAGGTCGGCCATGTCTTCTGCATCCACGTACGGAGGATTGCTAACAATCAAATCGTACTTATCTTGCGGGACGTCTTTTAGTAAGTCAGATCGCAGCGGGATCACTTGCTCTTCCAAGCCGTGATCTTGAATGTTGATTTCGGTCACTTCCAACGCATCGGTAGAAATATCCACCGCATCGACTTCCGCATCAGGGAAAGCATAGGCGCATGCAATGGCAATACAGCCACTGCCGGTGCATAGGTCCATAATCCGGCTTGGGGCATGCGGTAAAATACCGGCAAACTCTTGTTGGATCAGTTCACCAATCGGTGAACGTGGCACCAAGACGCGCTCGTCAACAAAAAACTCGAGGCCACAGAAATAGGCTTTGTTAGTCAAGTACGCAACAGGGGTTTTATCGTTAATCCGTGCAATGACACGCTCAACAATACGATGTTTTTCACTGGTGGTCAGGCGCGAAAAACGCGTCTCAGACGGGACATCGACAGGAAGATATAAGGTAGGAAGCACAAGCTGCACCGCCTCGTCCCAAGCATTGTCTGTGCCATGACCGTAAAACAGCCCTGCCGCATTGAAACGACTGACTGTCCAGCGCAGCATGTCTTGCAGCGTATGTAATTCGCTGACCACTTCTTCAGTAAAAATCGTATCCACATTGGCCTCCATCGGCTTCATGCAATTTAGGGTCGCCCTTTGACGCGAGGTCAGTACAATAAGCAGCATTTTGAGCTGGCTGAATGTACAATTCAGATTATCACCTCGGGGACAGTTTTTATGAGCAAAAAACCATCAATAACGGAAGAGGATTTTGCATTATTCCGTGATGCCGTCAAAGGCGCAAAAAAGTTGGAGCAGGATACCATAAACCCGCCACAACGCCAGACGAGCAAACCGCGCAAACAGCAGCGATTCGAGCAACAAAGCCGCGATCATGCCTTTTATTTTTCTGATGAGTTTGAGCCTTTACTCAGTGAATCTGGCCCTATGCAATACGCCCGCCAAGGCGTCTCAAAATATGAGGTGAAACGCTTGCGTCGTGGCGTCTATGTGCCCGATATCTATTTAGATTTACATGGCATGACACAGATGGAAGCAAAACGTGAACTCGGCGCGATGCTCGCAGCCTGTGTCAAAGACGGCGTCCAGTGTGCCAGTGTCATGCACGGCATCGGCAAAGGGATCCTCAAAGAAAAAATCCCACTGTGGCTCGCACAGCATCCAGATGTGTTGGCATTTCATCAGGCCCCACTGGAGTTCGGCGGTAATGGTGCACTCTTGGTGTTAATCGACGTTTCCGACCGCTAGCTCCCGAGCCGGTTTAGCCTTGTAGCTCGCGCGGCGACATCATTGCAATAAGCTCGGCCGTATCGTTTTGACCATCGATATCAAGTACCGCCATGGCTGACGTCGAGAACATTGGCGGCTGACCATTTTGCAGCCACTCGTTGGTCAAATAGCCCACCAGCGGCAAATGAGATACCACGAGGACAACATTCGGTGCCTCTACGTCAAACATGGCTTGCAGATAGGTATAGACTTGGTCGCTCTGACCATAAGGCGTGATGTCTGGCTCAGTGACAACCTCACGGGCAGGAAGGTGCGGCGCACAGACTTGCCAGGTTTGCTGAGCACGTAAGTAAGGACTTACCAATACTTTATCGATCGTCTCGCCAGCCAAATGTTGACTGAGCCAAGCTGCCATTTGCTCACTTTGTCGCTCGCCATTCGCGGTTAAACCGCGTTCACTATCGCTTGCAGCAAACGCTTGTGCTTCCCCATGACGCATTATGATCAGTTTCATAGCCAGAAATACTCACAACAGTTATCTGTGATTTAGCCGCATGCTACCAATGTATATCGCAAAAGACCAAAGAAGTGGTTTGCGACTCAGGTCACTGGTAGTCATAATTGAGGCATAACTTGTTTAAACGATATCGAGTTGCCTGTGCATGTTAGCCCAAATGACAATAAGCGCTACCGTTATTTCACACTGCCCAACGCGCTCCGCGTTTTGGCAGTCTCCGATCCTGCGGCACACCGCAGCGCGGCAGCCTTATCTGTTAATGTGGGCCATTTTCATGACCCTGCCGACCGAGAAGGCTTGGCACACTTTCTCGAGCATATGCTGTTTTTGGGCACGGATGCGTATCCGCTAGCAGGTGACTTTCAGCGCTTTATTAGCCAGCATGGTGGCCATAATAACGCGTGGACAGGGACTGAAAACACCACCTTCTTTTTCGATATTCGCCCCAGCCAATTCCGCGCGGCTCTCGATCGCTTCAGCGCGTTTTTTATTTCGCCTCGCTTTGATGCCGATGCTGTCGATAAAGAGCGTCAGTCCGTGGATGCTGAATATCGCATGAAGCTCAACGACGATGTGCGACGCATCTATCAAGTCCATAAAGAAACCATTAATCCCGCTCACCCTTTCGCAAAATTTTCAGTCGGAAGCTTGGAGACCTTGGCAGATAGAGCGGGTCAGTCGGTGCGGGACGATCTGATTGCGTTTTATCACGCCAATTACAGCGCTAACCTGATGACGTTAGCCGTCACGGGCCCACAGTCACTTGATGAGCTAGAAGCGATGGCACAGCAGCATTTTAGTGCCATTATCAATCACGACTATTCGCCTCTGCGCATCCATGAACCGCTGATTAGTGCCGCACAGCGGCGCCAGTGGGTCACCGTGGAACCACTTAAAGAGGTACGCAAGTTAACCCTCGCGTTCTCACTGCCCGAAAGCGAATATCAATACCGAACAAAACCTCTGTCTTACATCGCGCACCTTCTCGGCTACGAAGGTCCCGGTAGCTTAATGTCTCTGCTCAAAAGCAAAGGCTACATCAATACCCTCTCCGCAGGCGGCGGCATCAGTGGCAAAGATTTCCGTGAGTTTACCTTAAGCCTTGCACTCACCGAGCTGGGCTTGAGCAAGCTCGACGACATTATCACCTATGTGTTTCAAGCCATTCAGCTTATCCGCCAATACGGTGTGGAAGCGTGGCGTTACCAAGAAAAACGCCAAGTCCAAGAGCTCGCGTTTTACTATCAAGAGCCGCTGCGTCCGATTGATACGGTGAGTCAGCTGGTGATGAATATGCAGCATTATGACCCGATTGAGGTGGTGTACGGGGATTACATGATGGCCGGTTTTGACCACGCCCAAATCCAAGCCATGCTGCAGCAAATGACGGTCGATAACCTCAGAGTAACCTTGGTTGCCAAAGGCTTTAAATACGACAAACAAGCCAAATGGTATGACACGCCCTATGCGGTGAAGCACTTTAGCGAAAAGCAGTGTGAGAAATGGCGCACCACCTATATTTCTCCTGCGCTGACCTTACCCGATCCAAATCCCTACATTGCCGATGCACTGCGCCCCTTACCACTTGAAGATGATGCAAGCGATACGCCGATATTGATAGAAGAGCTGCCAGGATTCCGGCTCTGGCATGGTCAAGAGCCTCACTTTCGGGTGCCCAAAGGGCATGTCTACATTGCCATTGACAGTCCGCATGCCGTCGCTAGCGTCAAAAACATTGTCATGACGCGCTTGAGCGTCGAAATGCTACTTGAAGCGCTGAACGAACATGCCTACCAAGCAGAAATTGCAGGCATTAATTACAACTTATATGCCCACCAAGGTGGCGTGACATTAAACCTCAGTGGCTTTAATGATAAACAACCGCTGCTGTTGGCCTTGATCCTCGACACCTTTTCACGGCGAAACTTTAAGCCCGAACGCTTTGAAGTGATCAAAAGCCAACTTAAGCGTAATTGGGAAAACGGGGCCAAAAATAAGCCATTAAGTCAGCTCTATAACAGCATGACGGGGATATTGCAGCCCAATAACCCACCCTATCAAGCCTTGCTCGACGCGCTCGACACCGTCACGCTCGCCGATTTACCCGAGTTCGTTGAGGCCATGTTCGCCACGCTGCATGTGGATATGTTTGTCTATGGCAACTGGCACCGTCACCAAGCGAAGGCCTTGGCCGAAACCGT
The DNA here is from genome assembly GCF_001996125.1 of Salinivibrio sp. PR932. Classification (NCBI taxonomy): domain Bacteria; kingdom Pseudomonadati; phylum Pseudomonadota; class Gammaproteobacteria; order Vibrionales; family Vibrionaceae; genus Salinivibrio; species Salinivibrio sp. PR932. The sequence goes on from NZ_MUFM01000001.1 coordinate 141,485, forward strand.
TAAAGATGCGCTGCGGGTAGACGATCAAACCTATCAAGAATCGGTCCGGCCGCTGACCTTATTAGATGACTGTGGCACCGTGAGCTATGAGCTAGCACTCGATCATGCGGAGTCGGCGTTGTTGGTGTACTACCAAAGTCCAGACACCTCCGCCAAAGCAGTCGCCACCTACACGCTAGCCAACCATTTAATGTCGGCCACCTTTTTTAACGAGTTGCGCACGCGCCAACAATTGGGATATATGGTAGGCGCTGGCAATTTACCGTTAAATCGCCACCCAGGGCTGATCTTTTACGTCCAATCGCCAATGGCAGGCCCTAACCAACTGATGGCCGCCGTGGATGATTTCCTCAATGCGCTATTTATGATCTTGCTGGAAATGAGCGAAGCGCGCTGGCAAAGCAGTAAGCAAAGCTTGTTAGCGCAAATTCGCGAGCCAGATAATAACCTACGTGCTCGCGCGCAGCGCTATTGGATCAGTATCGGCAACAAAGACTATCACTACGAACGCCGTGAACAGGTGGCTGAGGCCATGGAGTCGCTAACCCGTGCCGACATGGTGCGGTTTGTGGTTAACCGTCTCAAACCGCGAACCGCGGATAGGCTTGTTATGCATAGCTGCGGCAGCGAGCACCGTGAACATGCCGAATTAGACGGTGCGCACCCTATTCGCGATATTGACGCATTTCGGGCCATTTGTGGCCGCAGCGAAGAATAAGCGCGTCACTGCAAAACTACAGTGGCCTGACAAACGACCACGATAAAAAAGGGCAGCGTGACGCTGCCCTTTTGGTTTAGGTGGCACGCCGAGCTCAGGGATAAAACTGTTGCCCTTCTTTTGCCATCATCACCAAACGCTCGCACGGTGCAAAACGGTCGCCATAACGGTCTTGATGAGATTGCAGCAAGCTCACAATGCGCTCTACTCCCACTTGGTCCATATAGCGGAAAGGACCGCCTAGGAAAGGAGGGAACCCAATGCCGAAAATCGCACCGATATCACCATCACGGGCAGAGCGAATCACCCCTTCATCCAAACAACGCGCCGCTTCATTGAGCATCATCAGCGCACATCGCTGTGCGATGTCATGGCCAGAGAGCGTTGGATTCAGCTTGATATTGAGCAGGCTGTACACTTTTTTATCGGCCTGTTTGCCCTTGCTGCCTTTTTTGCCCGTATCGTATAAGTAAAATCCTTTGCCTGTTTTACGCCCTTTTCGGTCGTCGTTCAGCAACACGTCAAACACATCTGGCGCTTCAAAACGCTCACCCAGCTCTTGAGTCAAAATGGGCGCAATCTTAGCCCCAATATCGATTCCGACTTCATCCAACAAAGTGATAGGACCAACTGGGAAACCGAAGTCGAGTAAAGCATTGTCGATATGCTCAATGCTTTCGCCAGCCAATAACACTCGCGCCGCTTCGTTCATATAGGGCGCTAGGATACGATTGACATAAAAGCCCGCACTGTCACCAACCACGATAGGCGTTTTACCTTGTTGACGAGCCAGTTTTACCACCGTCGAAATGGTCTTCTCACTGGTACCTGTATGCGGGATGACTTCCACCAGCGGCATTTTTTCCACCGGGCTAAAGTAATGCAAGCCCACAATGTTCTCCGGGCGCTGGCTGCCTTGAGCTATTTGGTGAATAGGCAATGACGAGGTATTGGTGGCAAAAATTGCCTCGTTTCCTGTAATTGACTCCATTTCCTCGACCATACGATGCTTGAGTGATAAATCTTCAAACACCGCTTCAATCACCACATCTGCATTCGACAAGGTGGTCGCTTGCGTATCGCCAGACAGTTGCATCATGGTCGCTTGCAGTTCCGCTTTACTGATCTGCTTACGCTTGCGCTTTTTGTTGAGCAAATTGTAGCTGTAGCGCAGCGCATTTAAGATGCCGTCTTCACTGACGTCCTTCACTCGGACAGGATAGCCGGCTTTTGCCACCGACACATGGGCAATCCCGGCCCCCATCAAGCCGCCACCTAAGACGCCAATCCGTTTAATCTCGCCCGGCTCAGCATCTGCACCGTTTTCTTTTTTCATCGCCGTGGTCGCAAAGAAAATGCTACGCAACGCTTTGGATTCGCTGGTCATCACCAGTTCACCAAAACGGCGCGCTTCCTCTTCAAGACCCGCTTGAATGCCTTTATCTAACCCCTTTTTCACCACCGCAAGAATCGCATCCGCAGCAGGATAGTTACCCCGTGTTTTAGCACGGGTTTTCTTTCCTGCTTGGTCAAAGACAAAGTTACGGCCAACCGCATTACCACTGAGCATCCAGCTTTGCCAGCTACGCGGGCGCTTGGGCTTTGATTTTTGCGCCAAGGCTTCTGCCACATCCAGCAATACGGTATGCGGAACACAGTCATCAATCACGCCGAGCTTTTTCGCTTTTTTCGCTCGCAGTTGTTTGCCGGTTAGGATCATATCCAGCGCATTTGGCACGCCAATAAGACGTGGCAGTCGCTGCGTACCGCCCGAGCCGGGTAATAACCCCAGTTGCACTTCTGGCAGCCCGAGTCGGGTTTTGTCCCAATCGGTCGCGACACGGCTATGACATGCCAACGCGAGCTCCAATCCGCCCCCTAAACATGGGCCGTGGATTGCAGCTACAACATGGAAGGGTAGCTTTTCAATACGTGCAAATAACATTTGTCCTTGTGCGGCAATCTCTGCGGCTTGTTCAGCTGTTTCACACGCATCGAGCATGCGCACATCCGCACCGGCAATAAAGTTGTCTGGCTTGCCAGAATGGATCACAAGCCCCTTAATATTGCTATTGTTTTCCAGTTGTTCCAGTACCTCGGAGACCCCTTCGACAAAGCTTGCCTGTAGGGTATTCATGCTTTCTCCGGGAACATCCACTTTTAGCCAAGCGACTTGGTTGTCAGCGATATGTAGCGTAAAGGCTTGATGGTTTTCGACTGTCATTATTCCGCCTCCAAAATCATTGCTGCGCCAAGGCCACCTGCGGCACATGCGGTGTTAAGGGCCAGTCCGCCGCCACGACGTTTCAGTTCACGCAGTGTTTGGGTGATCATACGGGCACCGGTTGCCGCAAATGGGTGACCGTATGCAATCGAGCCCCCCAAGACGTTAAATTTATCCATATCAATTTCGCCAATCGCGCGGTCACGATTAAGGTGCTCACGTGCAAACGTCTCGGATGCAAACATTTTTACATTCGAAAGGGTTTGTGCCGCAAAGGCCTCGTGCATATCGATCAAGGTTAGGTCGGACAGTGAAATACCGGCACGGTCGAGCGCTAGCGGCGTCGCGTAAGACGGCCCCATCAGCATGTCTTTTTGCACCCCAATGGCGGAGAAAGCATATGAGCGGATATACCCTAATACCTCAAGGCCTAGCGCTTTGGCGCGGCTTTCTGGCATCATCAATACCGCAGCGGCACCATCAGTGAGCGGCGTACTGTTTGCCGCGGTGACCGAGCCATGCTTGCGGTCAAAAGCTGGGCGCAGTTTCGCGTAATCCTCGAGAGTGGATTGCGGACGTAAGTTGTTGTCTTGTGCAATCCACGCTTTGTAAGGTTCAGGGTACGCTGTCATCACCTCATCACTGAGCAAGCCTTCGTCCCACGCTTTGCTCGCCAGTTGGTGCGAGCGTAGCGCTAAGGCATCTTGTTCTTTGCGGCTAATTTGATGTGACTTCGCCATTTGCTCTGCGGTTTGCCCCATACTCAGGCCGGTTGAATATTCCGCTACCGCAGGTGGAACAGGTGCCAGATCTTTCACCGAAAGCTTACTGAGCAGCTTCAAACGCTTGCTCATTGTTTTGGCTTTACTCAAGTCCAAAAGAGTGCGTGCTAACTTCTTGCTCACACCAATGGGCAGTACGGACGACGAGTCCGCGCCCCCAGCAATACCCACTTCGATATTGCCCGCGATCATGCTCTCAGCAACATTTACCACCGCTTGAAAACTGGTCGCACAAGCACGTGTGACACTGTAGGCGTCAGTATGGATGTCCATACCTGTCCCCAATACAATTTCACGGGCAATGTTTGGGGCTTCCGGCATTTGTACCACTTGACCAAACACGACTTGATCGATGTCTTTCGGCGAAATCGCACTGCGATTGAGCATTTCTTGAACCACCATTTTTCCGAGGTCAACCGCGGGGACATCTGTATAGGCGGTTGACTGGCGGGCAAATGGCGTGCGCAGCCCAGACACAATGGCGATACGATCGCCCTTGCTGGTTTTAAGGTGTTGCTGAGACGTCATCACTGCTCCTTAGGATGTTCTACAGGTCTGACCACGAGTGTAACTAAAATGTTACCAGCTTAAAACATCCGTTTTAATTGATTGGTAAGATTGCCAACAGGCGCACAATTCAGCGCCTAGGCTGATCACAGTGATTTATTTTCAGAGGATTGAAAAGAAAATACGCAATAAAAAAAGGGGCTACACGCTAGCGTGAGCCCCAAAAAAGATTGGAAAGCAAAACGATAATCTGGGAAGTGTGCAGTGCTTTTCCCCGCACCCAGATCCGAACAGAAAGTCATATCATTCAAAAAGGAAACGCCGTTCACTCAACCTCACGAGTGTCGACACATGGCCGATAACGACAGGGTTCACTTTACCGACTTGTGAGTACGCTATATTGAAACAGATCAAAGTTACGCCGCTTTTCGTGAAAAGATGAAATTTAATGACACTTTGCACGGTCAGTATGAAATTAATCGTCACCTTATAAGGTCGAGTCTGGTATGAACCGACAAGCCCGTTATGAGGCACTGGTGCGCGCTTGGCACCGTGACCTCTATCGCTATGCTTTCTGGCTAGCGAAAGATCCGCATATCGCGGAAGACTTAGTGCAAGAAACCTGTTTGCGCGCATGGCGAGCCCTGGACAGTTTGCACGATGATAAAGCTGCAAAAGCCTGGCTTATTACTATTTTACGCCGAGAAAATGCGCGACGTTTCGAACGCAAACAGTTTGATACCGTGGAAGTCGAAGATGGAGAGCTGGTCGACAACACTCGTCCGAGTGAGGAAGCCTCGATGGAGCAGCGCTGGTTACACCGTCAAATCGCCGCCCTCGCCCCTGAGTACCGAGAGCCGCTAGTGCTGCAAGTGATCGCGGGGTTTAGTGGCGATGAAATAGCTCAGATCCTTGATTTAAATAAAAACACGGTGATGACACGTTTATTCCGAGCAAGAGCGCAACTCAAAGAAGCACTCGATACCAACGCCAACCCGGGAGGCAAACACTATGGACGATCTTGAATTCCGTCGCCGTCTTCTGGCTGATCCGCATACCACAGATCCAGATGTCCAAGCACATAAGTCAGCGTCAGCAAGCCATCAACAGTATGCCGACGATATTGCCGATCTCGACAGTAAAATCGACCAAGCCTTGCGGGTCGATGTACCTGAGGATTTGGCGGATAAAATCGTATTTGCACAAACATCCCATGTCGCTGCTCAGACGAATCGACCTCGCTGGCACCTGGCGATCGCCGCATCGATAGCGTTTGTATTTGGGATCGCTTTGGGCCAATTTAACTGGGGACTCGGTAGCATGGATATCAACCGTGTTGCCTTGGCACACTACTATCATGAACATGCCTTTATCGAGGGTGTTAATGAAAATGCCAGCATTCAACAGGTTAACGCTAAGTTACGTCCTTTCGGCAAAGCATTCACCCAGCTCCCCGGCCAAGTCACCTATATCAACCATTGCAGTTTTGGTGACCAACATGCGCTGCATATGGTGATGGAAGCTGATGGGCAGGCCTATACGGTTTTTGTGGTTCCCATGTCCAGTCAATCTCCTGCCCAGCAACGTGATGGTAATATGATGTCGGTAAGCCTGCCGGCTCATGATGCGAGCGTCATTGTCGTCGGTGAAGCGAACGAGACATTGTCACCGCTTGCCCAGCAACTGCAAAGCCATTTGCGTCCACAAGCGATATAACAAAATACGCGGCGATCATACTCGCCGCTTTTCTTTCATGCTCCACTCGTTGATAGCGGTTGGCCCGTCCCTTTTTAGCGAACACGCGTGTACACAGATGTACGCTGAAATACTGATCATTGCTAACTAACCAACCACTAAAATTAGTAATAAGAACTAGTTTAAAAATTAAAAATAGATTTTTATTCTGTTTTACTTACCATATACGACAGGAAAATTGATTTAACCTCAAGAGAGTTTAGGCTGAGCGTCCCTTTTTATAGCGAACAAGTAAGCCGATGAAAAATAATAAGATCGTTTATCTCGCCGTCGCTGCGGCATTGGGCTCTCTTTCAACCTCCGCGTACAGTGCAGGTTTTCAATTAGCCGAAACCTCCGCAACGGGCCTAGGCCGCGCATTTGCCGGTGAAGCCGCAATGGCCGATAACGCCAGCGCCCAGTTTCGTAACCCAGCCTTGTTGAGCTATCTAGCAGACACCCAAGTTTCTGCCGGCGGCATTTACGTCAACCCGAATGTCGATATTGAAGGTAATAATGCGACTTACGGTAAAACATCTACCAGTGACGTCGCTCATGATGCGGTTATTCCTAACTTTTACTTTTCGCATCCGATCAATGACCGCTTTACCGCCGGCCTAGCTCTCGCCACCAACTTTGGCATGGAAACCGATTTGGGCAATGACTTTACCGGTACTCAGTTTGGTAATGAAGCGGCCGTCACTACGTTTGAAATCAATCCAAACCTTGCGTGGAAAGCCACCGAGCAATTGCGCGTCGGCGCCGGCCTTCGCTATGTGTTGGGTGAAGGCAGTATTGGAGCGAAAAGCAGCGCGCAATACGGCCCTTACCCGAAAGGGACGATCCTCAAATATATGGAAGGGGATGACCGCGCATGGGGATGGCAACTCGGTGTTGCTTATGACATCAACGACAATAACCGCATCGGTTTTAACTATCGTTCTGAAGTCGAGCTAACACTTGAAGGCCATGCTGAAGGATTGAGCTATGACTCAGCCAATCCAAACCGTCATTTTTCTGGCAGCATGGATCTGACTCTGCCAGCGACTGCAGAATTATCTTCCCTGCATCAATTGTCGGAAAAGTGGGCGGTGCATACCAGCCTTAACTGGACCGACTGGAGCAGCTTTGACAAGCTCGAGGCCAATATCCCCTCGCTGTCTAGCGAGCCAAAGATGGTGAAAGTAGAGAACTGGGAAGACAACTATCGCTTTGCCGTGGGGACTACCTACCAGTGGGATCAAAAACTAACGCTACGTTCAGGCATTGCCTACGATACCTCAGCAGTGAGCGATAAAAACCGTACCTTGACCATCCCTGAGACCGACCGGACTTGGGTGAGTGTGGGTGCCGGCTATGACGTGACGTCACAACTGACCTTAGATGCAGCCTTTACTTATGTTTTTGCCAAAGATGCTCCCGTGAAGGAGCCTCGTGATGGAATTGTGTCCGATCAATCAGGATCTGTGTTTGGCGGCAATTTTGAAGGTGAAACCACAGGTAACGTGTGGCTGCTAGGTGTGCAAGCAAGCTACCGTTTCTAATAGTTTGATTTAACGAAATACAAACACCACGGTTTTGGCCGTGGTGTTTTTTATCCCTTTTTGCGCAAGCGGCTCATGCGGATTTACGGCGCGGCGTCAATGTCATCGATAAAGTCATCCAAGAACTCATCGTTGAGCGCGGGTTGTTCTTTGAGCGCCTCATCGCCTTTCGCGCGATACAAACGGTTTTGCAAATAGGCTTCTCGCGCGAAAGCGTAAGGGTCTGGTGAGTTATCCAACTGCGACTCCTGTGAGACGAGTGCAGCACGTGACTCCATGCCATCAAACATCCACTTGAGTACCGATTGCGGCAAAGTCAGCAAGGCAAGTGGCGGATACAGACCGTCGACAAACTCCCCAGCGCCTTCTCGCACAGACGTTGGCCCATACCCTGGTAGCATCAAATAGGCGCCGTGGCCAACATCATAATGCCCCATCGCGTCACCAAATTCGCGCTGATCGTATTTCTGAATATCCGCATCCGAGGCAATATCAATAATGCCACCGAGCCCAAACAAGGTATTGATCCAGAAACGGTTGAAGTGAGTGACAGCTTTCTCCCCTTCCAGCATCAATAAGCTGTTTAAAAAGCTCGCAGGCTCTTCAAGGTTGCCCAAAAAGTTCGAAATACCGGTCCGCATCGGACTAGGAACATAATCGACGTAGGCGATAGATACAGGCCGTGCAACGTAAGGGTCTAAGTAGTCATAGTTGACAGTCCACATCGCACGGTTAAACCCTTCTAACGGGTCTTCAGGATGGGGCTCGGCACCTTCAGGTCGCGAGGCACACCCAGATAGCAAACCGAGCACGACCGCTATCAAACAAAGACGTTTCCACATCAAATTCATTTCCCTAATAGTAAGGCTGGGCAAGCCCAGCCTTTTACGCAAAGAAGTCTATTTTGTCGTGATTATTGCTGTTTGTCGATTGTCACGCTTGCTGCTTGACCGATTTTAACCGGCTGACTGCTTCCTACCCAATCACCGTTTTTTGTAGCAACATTGCCATCCGCGTCAATGCGCGCCTTGATCACTAACGTCTCTGGAGAAGATAGCGCACGATTGGGATTTAAGCTGTCGGTATCAGACAAACGAACGGTTACCGGAAATTTAGAAAGCGGTAAGCGCTTTGCCGCCAATGGCATAGGCGCTTGCGCCGACTCATGGGCAGACACGATAAGTACCCCATTGTCAGGGAGGGTGACATCCTCGCCAAGGCTCACCTTCACCTCTACCGCCGCTCCTTGCGCGGCGTTAAGAGCCAACTGAGCGCGCGCGATGGATTGATCCAGTGTTTCGTTTCGTGGGTCATCAGGGCCAATCAAGGTTTTCATTGCTTTCCACGTCGCAATCGCATCATTAAATCGGCTTTGCTCAAACGCTTGATAGGCCAGTAACGACATGGCTTGCAAGTTAAACGGGTCTTCACTCACCACCGATCTTAGTAAGGTTTCTGCACGGCCACTGTCGACCTCCGATCCGGCAAACAATAAGGCTTGCGCCAACCCTATCTGAATTTCGGGGCGAGAGGGTGATAACGCGTAGGCTTTTTCCATCGCTCCTTTGGCCGTTTCCCTATCACGGTTTGCAAGGCCAATACGGCCTAATAGCAACCAACCGGTGCTGTCATCTGGCTCATACTGCAAACGGGTACGAAGCGCTAAGGTCAGATCTTGCATCTCCTGCTGTGACATGGGCTGATCATTATTTAAAAGCTTCTTAGACAACGCTGGTAAGTTTTCCGCAGTGGCCTGCCAATCAGCTACTTGGTTAGCACTGCCTTTGACGCCATATAAGCCAAAACTCACCACCGCCAATACAATCAATCCAGGAATCCACTGCATGGGTGATAAACGCAAATGGCGCGCTTGTCGTGCTTTTTCCTTTTCCGGAATGTCGTCCAGTAACGATTGCTGTAAATCCTGAGTGAGATCTTGCTCGTTCTCAATCAGGCCTTCCGCACTCTCCGCCTTAATTTCGTTCACACGATCAAAATAAAAGGCTTTGTTCAGAGCATCTCGGCTTGCTTGATGATCATGGTCTTTTTTTTGCCATAACGGCCACAGAAACATCACTGCACCAAGAATAAACAGCACCAAGGTGGCACTCCAAAACTCCATCATTTGGGCTCCTTGTTATGATTATTATCTGCCTGTTCTGAATCGTCTGACGACGCTAACAAATCCTGCAAGCGTTGCTGTTCATCCTCACTCAGCGAGGTCTTTTCGGCCTGTTTATGGCGACGGCTGCGCACAATCACCACTCCGATACCCGACACCAACACCAGTGCGGGTGCTAACCATAAGATCAAGGTGGATGCCGTCAGCGGTGGGTTGTACCTTACGAAGTTACCGTAGCGTGCCACCATAAAGCTTAAGATCTCTTCATCACTGCGCCCTTGCTGAAGCATTTGATGCACCTTTTGACGCAGATCTTGTGCTAACTCTGCATTGGAGTCAGCGATACTGTTGTTTTGACACTTAGGACAACGCAGCTCATGGGTCAGGGCTCTGAAACGCGCTTCTTGCTCTGGCGAGTCAAATTCATAGACATCGATAGCATTGGCCAATGCAAATGCCGCACTCATCCATAGCACGCACAGTAAGGCGAATCGTTTCATTGCACCTCCTCCTTGAGTGACTGATACATCGGACCTAAGGTCTGCGCCCAATTAGAGGCATTCACATCACCCACATGGCGATATTGGATGATGCCATTGGCATCAATGAGGAAGGTTTCAGGCGCACCGTACACCCCCAGATCAAGCCCTAACATCCCATCGCCATCATACAAGCTGATCTGATAGGGATTGCCGAGGTTATCTAGCCATTTTACTGCCTTCGCACGATCATCTTTGTAATTTAGGCCGATGATCTTCACACCTTGCGATGCCAATTTGTTCAAGAATTGGTGCTCAGCGTAACAAGTCGGGCACCAGGTTGCCCACACATTCAGCAATAAAGGCTCGCCGTTAAAAATGGCCTGATCGTAGGCTTTGTCTGGCGTTTTCAGATCTTCAAGACGAAACTCAGGCACAGGCTGTCCGACCAACACCGACTCCAGTTTGGTGGGATCGTCCCCTTGGGCATTCTTCTCCAATTGCGAAACAAAAAAGAACGCCAAGGCGGCAAAGAGCACCAGCGGTAAAAACAGCAATGCTTTTCTCATGCCCGCGCCTCCTTCACGTGAGTCGATTTGGTCTGGCGACGGAAGCGATAGCGTTTATCACTGATCGCCAAAGCGCCACCCACCGCCATGACAATGGCGCCAAACCAAATCCAACGCACAAAGGGCTTGTAGTAAAGACGCATCGCCCAAGAGCCATCAGGAAGTTCTTCCCCCATGGCAATATAGAGATCGCGCGTTAAGCCGCGATCGATGGTAGCTTCGGTCATCATTGAACGCTGAACACGATAAAAACGCTTCTCCGCTTCAAGGTGATTAATAAAACGCTCGCCGCGATAGACATCGAACGACGCCACGAAACCATCGTAGTTAGGACCATCTTTATGGGACAAATCGGTGAAGTTAAAGGTGTAACCTTCTAACGTGACACTGCTCCCCGGCGCCATCTTCACATCACGTTCGATATCGTAGTTTTCGACCATTGCGACCCCAATGATAGTGATGGCAAGACCAATATGACCGAGGACCATCGCCCAGTGACTGCGGCCTAGCTTACGGATCCCAACCATAAAGGCATGTCGATGGGTCGCACGAATATAAAGCTCATAGCCGTGAAGAAGGGTGATCCACGCGGCCATAGTGATGCCCATTGCCGCCATTGCTTTAAAGCTGTCTGCGAGGAGGGCAATGGTCGCCACCCCAAACACAACCGAGACCAGACCGCTAATCCACATCGGTTTCGCGAGGGTGCTCAGCTTGTCTCGCTTCCAGCGGATCAGGGGACCGATGCCAAGGAAGAAGGCAAAAGGCAACATCAACCACGCGAATAGGAAATTAAAGAAGGGCTCACCAATCGAGACCGATCCTAATCCGAGTTGCTTGTGTACCAAGGGTAATAAGGTACCAATCAAGACAACCACTAACCCAGTCATCAACAGGGTGTTATTGACGAGTAGCGCATTTTCACGTGAGATGAGTGACACTTTCGTTCGTACCCGCACTTCCGATGCCCGTAAGGCATAAAGCAGCAGAGACCCGCCAATAACGACAACCAAAAAGCCTAGAATGAACAGCCCTCGCGCAGGGTCTGACGCGAACGAGTGAACAGACACCAGCACGCCTGAGCGCACCAAGAAGGTGCCCAGTAAGCTCAATGAGAACGCTGCGATGGCGAGTAAAACGGTCCACGCTTTAAAGGTGCCGCGCTTTTCCGTCACCGCTAGGGAATGCATTAATGCCGTTCCCGCAAGCCAAGGCATAAACGACGCGTTCTCTACCGGATCCCAGAACCACCAGCCGCCCCAGCCAAGTTCGTAGTAAGCCCACCAAGAGCCTAACGCAATACCTAGGGTTAAGAACAACCAGGCCGCCGTTGTCCAAGGACGGGACCAGCGCGCCCAAGCCGTATCTAACCGGCCAGCAATTAAAGACCCAATCGCAAAGGCAAATGCCACCGAAAAGCCTACATAGCCCATGTAGAGGATCGGAGGATGAACAATTAAACCGGGATCTTGCAGAAGCGGATTCAAATCGCGACCATCAACAGGAAAGTAAGGCAAGGTGCGATCGAAAGGGTTTGAGGTCAAAATAATAAACAGCAAAAAGCCGACCGAGATCATCCCCATCACTGCGAGTACACGCGCAATGGAAGACAGTGGCATCCCGCGACTAAACACCGCCACCGCGACGGTCCACAAAGCTTGAATTAATACCCAAAGTAGCAAAGAGCCTTCATGAGCGCCCCAAACAGCAGTCAGCCGATAGTACCAGGGTAATGCACTGTTGGAGTTGCTTGCCACATAGGCAACGGTGAAATCATTGGTATAAAATGCCCAACTTAATGCGATGAATGAAAAGAGCAACATGGCGAACATGGCGACCGATAAAGGCCGTGCCATTTTCATCATACCTTCGTGGCCTTGGCTGGCCCCATAAAGGGGATAAAAACTCAATAACAGCGCTAATCCCAAGGCGAGGATCAGCGCAAAATGCCCCAGCTCAACAATCATAATTGACTACCTTGCTTTTGTTGGTCGGTGTATTCGAGCGGTTGATGGCTTTTTTGCATCGCTTCAGCAATCTCTGGTGGCATGTATTCTTCATCATGCTTTGCCAGCACTTCACTGGCTTTTACCGTACGCGAATCAACCAGCACACCTTGCGCGACAATCCCCTGCCCTTCGCGGAACAAATCCGGCAGAATTCCCTCGTATGTGACGGTAACAGCAGGACCAACATCAGCGACATCAAATTGAATTTGCAGCGACTCTTGATCGCGTTTGACCGACCCTTCTACGACCATGCCGCCAATGCGAAGTCGTTGCCCCACTTGAGGCTTGCTGCCATCCGGCTTACCTTGAACGATTTCGGTTGGCGTATAGAACAAGTCCATATTTTGGTTCAGTGCATAGAGCACTAACCCCATTGTGGTTGATACACCCACCAATAAGGCAAGCGTGATCCAAAGCCTTTTTTTACGACGAGGGGTCATAAGGTGTTCTCCAGTGCTTGGGCATCTTTAATGCGTTTTTCTCGCGCCATTTGTTTTTTTACAGCTTCAAGCCGTTTCTTATGGGTACGATGGTAACCAATAACTAGTGCAATTAATGCCAGTGCGGTAATGCCAAACGCACTCCACACGTAATCGGCATAGCCTCCCATCGCCAAAAAAGCACTCATGCTATCAAAATGCATTATTTGTCCTCCACCAAGGCCCGCACCCAAGGGCGGTGTGACTCGCGCAACACGATCTGATTCCGCAATCCCATTAAGGTCAACGTGGCAAAAAAGCTAGCAAATCCAACCAAGCAAACCAGTAATGGCCAGAGCATGTCTGACGCAATTGACGGGCGGGCAAATTTGGTAATCGTGGCGCCTTGATGCAAGGTGTTCCACCACTCGACAGAGAAATGAATGATCGGCAGGTTAATCACCCCCACCATCGCCAATATTCCCGCCGCTTGGGCTGCCATACGCGCATCATCGAACGCGTTATACAGCGCCATGACACCGATGTAGAGGAAAAGCAGGATCAATTCAGAGGTGAGCCGCGCATCCCATACCCACCAAGCTCCCCACATGGGCTTGCCCCAAATCGCCCCAGTGATCAAGGCGATAAAGGTAAAGACGGCACCAACAGGGGCAATCGCGCCCACCGCCCAGTCTGCCATTTTGAGTTGCCAGACTCGCCCAATAAAGGCTGCAATGGCCATCGACAGATAGGCGCCCATTGACCAAATGGCCGCGGGCACGTGAATATAAATAATGCGAAAACTATCGCCTTGTTGGTAATCAGCAGGCGCGAACGCCAAGCCCCAAATACAACCAATGACTAAGCTCAGCCCGGCGAGCACCGCAAACCACGGGATGAGTTTCCCACATAAACGATAACTATTTTCCGGTTTTGCGTAAGGGTGAAGCCACTTCCACATGACAATTGCTCTACTTCCTGATTAATTATTAATTCACGCTCACACGCAATGCTGCGGCGATAGCAAAGGGTGCTAGGGTCACGGATCCCGCAAGCAAAGCACCGAGAATAGCCAACTGCCCACTAATGTTGGCGCCAAAACTTGCCATATCGATGGCAGATGTCGCGAAAATCAGTACTGGAATGTACAAAGGTAGGATCAATAGGCTCAACAGCACGCCGCCTTTACGTAATCCAACCGTTAACGCTACACCTATCGCCCCAACAAAACTCAGGGTTGGGGTCCCTAACAACAGAGTCATCACGACAGCTTGGTAACTGTTCCAGTCCAAAGATAGCAATAATGCCAATAGCGGACTGACTACCAACAGCGGTAGCCCCGTCAGTAACCAGTGTGCGATGACCTTTGCCATAACCACCAGAGGCAACGGCAACGGCATCAGCATCATTTGCTCAAGCGAGCCATCCAGATAGTCATCACGAAAAAGACGCTCTAGAGATAGCAAGGCTGACAGCAGCGCTGCAACCCAAATTACCCCTGGCGCAATCTCCTGTAACAAATTTGCACCTGGCCCCACGCCAAGAGGGAAAAGGGTGATCACTATGATAAAGAACCACAGCGGATTTAAGCTATCCGATGGTTGTCGGAAGGCCACTTTCAATTCTCGGCGGATAATCAGCCACATCGTATTGATCATAGGGCCCCCAGACGGATACGTTGCAGTAACGGGTGGCCGACAAACATATCTTGGTGAGTGGTGAAAAGCACCATCCCGCCTTGCTCGACATGACGCTCAAATACCGACTCGAGAACCTGCACTCCTTGCTTATCGATCGCGGTTAGCGGTTCATCGAGCACCCACAGTTTACGGTGGCTGCTCAACCAAAGACGCGCAAGCGCAATACGGCGGTTTTGGCCCGCAGACAACTGTGCGGCAGGAATATCTTCGCGTCCCGCTAAGCCGACTTTGGCAAGCGCTTGCCAAATAGCCGCTTGGTCGTCTCGACCATGCATTTTCATGTAGTACGAGAGGTTTTCGAACGCGGTGAGTTCGCGCTTAACCCCTGTGGTGTGCCCCAAGAACAGTAAGTGACGATAAAATTCATCTCTTTGCTGGGTAATCGCCTGTTGCTGCCAACAGACTTCTCCACTATCTGCGAGTCCCAGCCCCGCGATAATCCGCAACAAGGTGGTTTTACCCGCCCCATTTGGGCCTTCAATTTGTACAAGGTCGCCGGGAGAAAGAGAGAATGTCAGCGCATCAAACAACACTCGGTCATCACGAACACAGCAAAGCTGTTTCACTTCCAACATGACAAATGTTGCATCCTGCTTTGTGTTACAAAATTGGACGCATAGTACCACATTGGTCAAAATGACTGTTAGTTACCACAGGGTTGCAAAGTGTGACTCGCGTAAATAATTGTGAGAAACCATGAAGATCGGAACAACGAACCCTCAACAATTGGTGTTAAAACCGCCAATGTCGATACCAGCACTTGCCCAAAAGCTTGACGCGTCTTTGCTTGCCAATGCCCAATTTACCCTGTTAACGCCGGGCAGCTCAACACCGCTATCTGACACACTGGCACAACTTCATCTATTCCCTGCGGTATTGAATGCGATAAAGAATCAGCCCCCTGCCACTCAAGCCATGATGCAGTCGTTACTGGCGCTGTGGACACTACCCGGTAGCAAAAGCCATCAGCCTCTCGATCCTGAGACACTGATGCAATGGCTGACGCATCGCCCTGCTGACAAACCACTAACAACCCTATTGCGTCAATGGCTAAATCGTAACGAAGACGCGGGTCCCTTAATCGGCGTATTACGTCTGATGGCCGAACAGCGCGTCTCAGAGTCTGCACGGAGTGGCGAGTGGCAATGGGTGTTGCCATTTGCCGAACCAGAGAAACCTCCGGTACGGGTACATGTTAAACGGCGTCAATCAGAAAAAAAGGCGAAGCCAGAGAAGCAACAGTGGCAGATACGTTTATATCTACCTGTGGGCAAGCAGTATGTCCGCGCAGACGTAAACCTTGAGGGAAAAGGAGGAAGCTTACTGCTAACGGCGCCGACGGACGCGCTAAAACAACGACTACAAGCAACATTGCCTTGGCTAGAAGAGCGCCTGGCTTCGCAACACATCCCGCTCGACATCGCCATCAACCCTCACCATGACAGCCAACCACCCGAGCAAGATACGCGTCGTGCAGGCTTATCGATAAAGGTGTGATCATGAAAAAAACAAAACGAGCTATTGCGCTAGGATATGATGGTTATCAAGCGCCCAGCGTCAAAGCAAAGGCAGTCAATGAATTGGCAGATGCCCTCATTGAGGCACTATCCGAACAAGGCTGTTTGATCCACAAAGATGAGAATTTGCTTAAATGGCTAGAGCGCCTAGAGGTTGGCGAGGCCATTCCACCCAGTTTGTACCGCGTGGTTGCAGAATTGATTGCCTATGCTTGGGTATTAGAAGGAAAAACCCCACCCGGATGGCAGGGACCTAAGCCCATCAACACCAAAGTCTAGTTAACGTTGTTGATTAGCCGCTTGGCGTTTGCGTAGATTGAGCAGCAATTCAGCCTCAGCTTTGGGCAAATCACACTCATGCATTAGCTCATCGAGATCGGCACCGAGATCAACCATTTTGCTGGCACGACTGTACAAACGACTGCCCGGATCTTGCATTTCAATTTCCACCTGCTTTTCCAGTAACTCGTCAACATTCGTAGCAATGTCTGCCAGTTTTTGTCCCATGCCCATGCTGCCCGCACGCAGCTCATTGAACTGCTTAGCTAGACTGTCGTGGCGCTGACGCGCACTTTTCAATACCGTTTCCATGGCCTGCAACTTGTTTTCAAGTCGCTCTCTGGCGCGTCGCTCAATCCGCAAACGCCACAAAGCGACGATGGCAAATACCACCGTCACTGCGACAGGTAACCAAGTCAATAACAGCGCAACCATTACAGCATTGCCATTTCATTCCACTCTTCGTCGGTCAACAATTTATTGAGATCAACGAGGATCAGCAAGTCGCCATTGCGATTGCTCACACCTTGGATAAATTTGGCGCTTTCTTCTGTACCGACACTTGGTGTAGTGTCAATTTCTGAGGTTTTCAGGTACACCACCTCAGCGACACTGTCGACCATAATACCAATCACTTGTGTTTCCGCTTCAATCACGATCACACGGGTATTGTCGGTGACTTCGCCCGGCATCAAACCAAATCGAGAGCGTGTGTCGATGACGGTTACCACGTTACCACGCAGATTGATAATCCCTAACACGTAGTCAGGTGCGCCAGGAACAGGAGCAATTTCGGTGTAGCGCAACACTTCTCGCACCTGCATGACGTTAATGCCGTAGGTCTCTTCTTCGAGCTGAAAAGTGACCCACTGCAATACCTCGTCATTGACGCCTTCTTTTTGAACTTCAGCTACCTGAGACATTGATTTTCCTCTTTACGCGCTGTGCAATTTATCATTACGCCATCGCTTTGGCGTCAATCCCCTGATTTAACATAGCAATAAATGCTTGAACATGGATCAGGGCACACATTTTTTCTTTGACCATACCCGCCAACCAAGGCCGCTTTCCGGCTTGCTTGCGCCAGCGAATTGCTTTACCACTTAATGCCTGAGTGCCCAACAAGCGATTACAGGCCAGTCCCCACTTGCTATCACCCAGTAATACTATGTAATTATAGTCATCTCTGTGGCTATTATCTGCCAGTTTTTCTGGCATTACCCAACGGGCGGTATCGACCACATCAAGCTGTTGGTGTTTTTCTGTCTGTAAACCCAGATACCAATCAGGACGTCCGATCAAGTGATTGCAATCTCCCAATTGGTGGATCCCGCCTAACTCAGCGAGCGGCACCGCATAGGTCACGCCCATACTCTCAAAAAATAACACCTGAAACTCAGAGGCGGTTTCCACATTTTCCCATTGGGTTGGCGGTAAATCCTCTCCGGCTTGGGTCTCAGGCTCCACTGCTGAGTCGACGTCGACTGTTTGCTCGATTTCCACCTCGGTTTCAAGATCTACCTCAGTCTCAAGCTCCGTATCAGTGGCGACATCCGCCTCCAGATCGGTCTGGGGCTCAGTCATTATCTCAGCATCAAGATCGAGCGCCTGCTCTGTTTCAACCGCAACCTCTTCGGTCACCTCGGTTTCAACGATAGGCTCATCCAGCAACGTCTCCGTTGAAACCTCTATGTCGCTCTCAATGTCTGTGTCAGTGGTAACCTCAAGGTCAGGCTCAACCACTGTATCCACATCAGGAGTATCTGTTTCTGTCGTCGTTTCTACTTGAGGCTCAACCTCCGCTTCGGCTTGCGCCAGTTCGGCTTCCTCATCCACTTTCAGTTGCGCCAGCAAACGCTCAACCTCGGCGAGATCGCGTTCTGGCTCAGCAAATGCCACCGGCTCAACGTCGGTCTCATCAGGGGCAAGCTTAGGCTGAGGCTCAAGCTGATAATCTGGGTCAAGTGGCGTCGCCGTTTTCTGCCGGCTTGACTCACTGTCTGACTGACGCACGCTAACCTCAGCAACAGTATCTTGATGAGGTTCTGGGGTCTCGTCTAAGTCATCCAGTAAGGCTTCAAAGTAATCATCGAGCGCCTGACCACTGGATAGGGCATTATGCTTGTTCATCCTGCTCCAGTCGCTCCAAATATGTTAACAGTGTCTTGTAGGCAAAAACGCCACGGCAATTTTTTGCATAAAACGACGCAGGCATATGTTTTAGGCTCGCATCGCGGAATTTGGTATCGATGGGCACCGCCGATGCCCAAACCTGATCGCTATAACGCACTTTAAGCTCTTGCAATGTTTCTAACGATGCGCGAGTTCGCTTGTCATACATGGTCGGTATGATCGTTAGGTTAAAATTAGAGGTTCGCGACTTCTGCATGATCTGCAGGGTGCGCATCATACGCTCTAACCCTTTCATTGCCAAAAATTCTGTTTGTACTGGGATCAACACACGGTGACTCGCTGCCAATGCATTCACCATCATTACCCCCAGTATAGGCGGGCAATCAATGAGGACATAATCGTACTCATCAGCCAGTGAATCGAGCGCCTTTTTAAGCACTAACCCCATTCCACCGCGATTGCCCATCACTCGGTCTAGTGTCGCAAGGGACATATGCGCGGGAATCAAGTCCATGTTGTCGAACTGGGTGCGCACAATCAGTGGCTTCACCGTTTCTTTATTCACGGTTTGCAGCTGAAAAAGATCAAATAAGCTCGCAGGCAACTGCTCAGAGTCAAAATTTAGATAAGTCGACAAGGAGGCGTGCGGGTCCGTGTCCACCAGCAGAACGCGCTTTTTTCGTTCGCTAATTAAACCGGCCAGTGTCACTGTGGTGGTTGTCTTACCGACACCGCCTTTTTGGTTGGCGATACTCCAGACTATCAAGCCCCACTCCTTATTTTAAATTCAGCTCAACCAGAATACGCTCTGCGATACGATCGAGCGGTAAATCCTCCGATGAAATACCCGCTTTAGCCACCGCTTGAGGCATACCGTAAACGACACAGCTTTCTTCGTCTTGTGCCCAAATGGTGGAGCCTGCGCTCTTCAGCATTCGTGCGCCTTCTCGGCCATCCGCCCCCATGCCGGTCAACACCATAGAAAGGACCTTGTCACCATAAACTTTGGCCGCCGAGCCAAAGGTGACATCGACACAGGGCTTATAGTTCATGCGCTCACCGCCATCTAAAATTTTCAAGCGCGCTGCGCCCGGCCGGCCATCTATCATCATCTGCATGCCACCCGGCGCTAAGTAAGCATGGCCCGGTTTTAATGCATCACCGTCTTTGGCTTCGGTAACTGTAATCTGACTCAACCCATTCAAACGCTGTGCAAACGCTGCCGTAAATGTTGCGGGCATATGTTGAATCAGCACAATCGGTAATGGGAAGTTGGCGGGAAGCTTGGTCAACACTTTTTGCAGTGCGACGGGCCCACCCGTCGATGTGCCGATCGCCATGAGCTGATAACGCTTACCGCTTGAGGTAAATCGCGCAGGCGCCTTTGACTTTGCCGCAGGGGCGGGGCTTGGCGCCGCAGGACGGACGGGCGCACGTGCGCCGCCCGCAGGTGAGGCCGTTTGTCCTGTTGTCGCACTCGGTGCTGGTTTACTAGGACGACGCAAGAAAGAGCGCTTGCGCGCAATTTCGAGGACACGCTGTTGAAGCAAGCTGGTCGCTTCATCACGATTGCGCGCAATATCCTCAAATTTCTTGGGTAAGAAGTCCAAAGCCCCTGCTTCAAGCGCATCAAGGGTCGCTTTTGCGCCTTCATGAGTCAGAGACGAAAACATTAAGATCGGCGTCGGCGTCTGTGCCATGATCTGGCGTACCGCTGAGATGCCATCCAGAACAGGCATCTCAATATCCATGGTCACGACATCAGGCTTGAGCTGAGCAACCTTCTCTACCGCTTCTTTGCCATTCACCGCGGTATCAATCACTTCCAGCCTAGGGTCGCCGTTAATAATCTCGCTGACGCGGCGGCGGAAGAAACTTGAATCATCCACCACCAGAACTTTCACTGCCATGCGCTTCCTTTTCTCAAATTAACCCGCGTAATGTTTTAGCAGGTTGGGCACATCGAGGATAAGAGCAATGTGTCCATCACTGGTGATGGTTGCCCCAGCCATACCGGGAGTCCCTTGTAGAAGTTCATCTAGCGGCTTAATGACCACTTCTTCTTGACCGAACAAGGTGTCCACCACAAACGCAATGCGTTGATGGGCAATTTGCACAATCACCACATGGCCCTTGGTTTTATCGATATCAGACTGACCTTTACACAACCAATCTTGTAAGAAGAAGATAGGGATGGCTTTATCTCGAACAATCAAGGTAAGCTGCCCATCTACCGTATTGGTTTTGGACATATCTAAGCTGATAATTTCACTGACGTTCGACAGTGGGAACGCAAACGGATTATCACCGACGCCCACCATCAGCGTGGGCAGGATTGCCAACGTAAGCGGAACCTTGATTTCAATAATGGTACCGCGTCCCAACTCAGAGTCGATGTTAATCGAACCGTTGAGCTTGGTGATCCCCGTTTTCACCACGTCCATACCAACACCACGTCCAGAGATATCTGAGATCTCGGTTTTGGTCGAGAAACCGGGGGCGAAAATCAGGTTATACGCTTCACTGTTAGTCAGTCGTGCCGCAGCATCCGCATCTAGGACACCACGTTCGACAGCGATGCCTTTCAGTTTTTCAGCATCCATACCGCCACCATCGTCTTCGATAGTCAGCAGAATGTGGTCACCTTCTTGCGACGCTTTTAAGGTGATGGTACCCACTCGTGGCTTGCCCGCCTTTTCACGCACGTCTGGCATTTCAATGCCGTGGTCAACCGAGTTACGCACCAAGTGGACCATGGGATCGGCCAATGCCTCGACCAAGTTTTTATCCAAGTCGGTTTCTTCGCCCTTCATCTCAAGGACGATTTCTTTCTTCAAGCTGCGCGCTAAATCACGTACCACGCGTGGAAAACGACCAAATACTTTTTTGATTGGCTGCATGCGCGTTTTCATGACCGCGCCTTGAAGATCGGCGGTGACCACATCAAGGTTAGTGACCGCTTTGGACATGCTCTCGTTGTTGCTACTTTGCCCCAAGCTCACTAAGCGGTTACGTACCAAGACCAATTCCCCCACCATATTCATGATGGCATCGAGGGTTGAGGTATTAACGCGAACGGTTTGCTCCTGCTGTGGGGCGGCAGGTGGTTTTTTCTCCGGTGCTTTTTCTGTCGCAGCCGGCGCTTTATTGCCAGCCCCCGCCTTAGCAGGCGTACTGGGTTTAGCGGGTTCCGCTTTTTTGGGTTCTGGCTTCGGTTCTGGCTTCGGTTCTGGCTTCGGCTCAGGTTTAGGCGCTTCTGCTTTTGCCGCTGCTGGCGGCGTATCGCCCGCGGCCGGTCCTTTGCCTTTCCCGTGTAAATCATCAAGCAATTTTTCGAACTCATCATCATCGATGAATTCATCACCACCGCCACTGGCAGGCGCTTTTTCAGGCGCGCTCTGCTCCGGTGTGTCGTTGCTATTTGCCGCGGGGCCTTTACCCGCGCCGTGTAAATCGTCTAGCAGTTTCTCGAATTCGTCATCGGTGATATCACCGCTGTCAGCTTCGGTGTCTGCAACTACATCCGGCTTATCTTGGCTATCGTCACCGCCTGCTGTTGGCGCTTTCCCTTCGCCATGCAGTTGGTCGAGTAAGCGATCAAATTCATCTTGAGTAATCTCATCGACTGAATCGCCACTGATCGCACCATCACCCGATGCTGAAGCTTCCGGTTCTGGGGTAGGCTCAGGTTCTGGCTCAGGTTCTGGCTCAGGCGTTGGTTCGGGTTCTGGCTCAGGTTCAGGCTCAGCCGCTTGCTCGTCTGCACTGGCAGGTTTCGCATAGCGATGTAGCGCTTCTAGCAACTCAGGCGAGGCCGCCGTCGGCTCTTCACTACTTTGAACCGCTGAAAACTGATCGTTGATGGTATCCAACGCTTGCAAAATGGTGTCCATGACGTCTGAGGTCAACTCACGGCCATGGTTACGCAACGTATCAAAGACATTTTCCGCACCGTGACACGTGTCAACCAGTGCATTAAGACCCAAAAAGCCCGCCCCACCTTTTACGGTGTGGAAGCCACGGAAGATGGCATTCAGCAAGTCTGAATCATCAGGGGCACGCTCCAAATCGACCAGCTGTTCAGACAGCTGTTCGAGGATTTCTCCCGCTTCAATCAAAAAGTCCTGAAGGATTTCTTCATCCATTTCAAAGCTCATAGCGCACCTCTAAAAACCCAAACTCGATAATAAGTCATCGACATCATCCTGGCTGTGGACCACGTCATCACGCTCTTCAGGATGAATAATCGGTCCTTCCGGCGCAACGGCATCTTCTTGTTGAGACTGCGCTTCTCCCGCCGTCTCGTCACTTTCCATACCGAATGCCGTCAGAATTTCGACGAGTTGTTGTTCGACTTCTTGCACAAGTTCGATAACACGTCGAATCACTTGGCCGGTGAGATCTTGGAAATCTTGAGCCATCAAAATATCGGTCAAATGACCGTGAAGCTCTGTCGCTCCGCCTTCCACCTGAGTCAACAACTCGTCGATGTTGTGGCAAAGGCTTTTAAACTCATCCAGGGCGATTTCCCCCCGCATCAAGCTGTTCCAATTCGGCCTAACCGCTTGCAAATTATCTTGCAGCTCACTGGCAATAGGCATGGTACGTTCAACCGCATCCATGGTGCGGTTGGCCGCAAGCTCAGTTTTCTCCATCACATAGGTGAGGCGATCGCGAGCGTCAGGAATATCGACAGTCGCCAAATCACCAATTCTGGGATCCAAGCGAAAGTTGGAGATAGAGTCGTGTAATTGGCGGGTGAGTTTGCCCACTTCCTTAAAAAGCGGGTCTCGCGCCTCTTTCGCGATATCAGCGAGAAGCGCATTAGCGTTATCTTGCTCTCCACTTTCAAGATACGCGACCAATTGTTTCGCTTGGTCCAGATTGATCATGACGATTACCTTTTACTGTGCGCTTGCTAATTACATGCGCTCGAAAATCTTATCGAGCTTCTCTTTTAGTGTGGCAGCAGTAAAAGGTTTTACGATATAACCATTCACGCCCGCTTGCGCAGCTTCAACAATCTGCTCACGCTTCGCTTCGGCAGTGATCATCAATACAGGGAGATGCTTCAGCGAGTCGTCCTTTCGGATCTCTTTAAGCAAATCGATCCCCTGCATTCCAGGCATATTCCAATCGGTCACGACAAAATCAATACCGCCCTTTTTGAGGATTGGCAGCGCTGTTAAGCCGTCATCCGCTTCAACGGTATTGTTGAAACCTAAGTCACGAAGAAGATTCTTTACGATACGGCGCATTGTTGAAAAATCATCAACAACGAGAATTTTCATGTTTTTATCCAAGGTTGCCTCCGGTGAGGTCTCGTTTTATTGTCGAAACTGTTACTTACTCACTATGCCAAGCGGAAAGCTTGGCTCTCAATCGTTGCGTGGCCTGACTCTGAATCTGACAGACCCGGGATTCACTCACCCCTATCACTGCCCCTATCTCTTTGAGGTTTAATTCCTCATCATAATAAAGAGATAGCACCAGTGCTTCTCTTTCGGGAAGACTTTTTATCGCCGCGGCCAATGCCGCTTTGAAATTATCTTCCGCAACATCCTGAAAGGGAAGATTGTCGTTGCGATGACTGTCGGTTGTAAATGCATCTTCGGAGACACCTAAGTCGTCCATGCCGATTAATCGGCCACAGTTAACGTCATTCAGTGCCTGATGATACTGATCTAGGCTCATATCAAGCCGTTGTGCCACTTCTACATCCGTGGGATCACGGCCTAATTCCTTTTCCAGTGAGGCAATCGCATCACTGATTGTCCTGCTTGCTTTGTGGACCGAGCGTGGCACCCAGTCACCGCGGCGCATATCATCCAGCATAGCACCGCGAATCCGAATACCGGCATAGGTTTCAAAACTTGCGCCCTTACTCGGATCATAATTTTGCTGCGCTTCAAGCAAACCTATCATGCCTGCTTGAATTAAATCTTCGACTTGTACACTCGGCGGCAAGCGCCCCATTAAGTGGTGCGCTATCCGTTTGACCAAGCTTGAGTATCGTTCGAGTACCCCTTGGCCATTATCACCCGTGCGACTATAGGTGAGCGCTTTATTCACGAATCAACTCTCCTGCGTCATCATTTTTGATCAGCAAGCGCTCAACAAAAAACTCCAGATGACCACCAGGGTTACGCGGTACTGGCCACGTCAGTGCCTTATTCGCCAGAGCGTTTAAAGCCAGCGACGCTGGCGAGCGAGGAAATGCGTCGATAACAACTTTCTGTTTTCTCACTGCTTGCCTCACTCTTTCATCCACAGGAACACATGCCACTAATTCTAGATTAGCATTTAGAAACCTTTCAGTGACTCGCGTTAATTTTGTGAACAAATCTCGCCCTTCACGGTAGCTTCTGACCATATTTGCAACGATTTTAAAGCGATTCACGCCATGTTCACGGCTTAAAATCTTGATCAGAGCATAGGCATCAGTAATTGACGTAGGCTCATCGCATACCACGACCACCACATCCTGCGCTGCGCGCGAAAAGCTCAGTACCATATCAGAGATCCCCGCAGCGGTATCTACTAAGAGTACATCAACCTCTTCTTCGAGTGTACCAAAAGCACGAATCAAACCAGCATGTTGCGCGGGCGTGAGTTCGGTCATGCCTTGCATTCCAGACGATGCTGGTACAATTTTCATACCGTGCGGCCCTTCAATGATGATGTCTTTCAGGTCACAAACACCTTGAAGCACGTGAGACAAGTTCTTGCCGGCTCGCAATCCGAGCAACACATCGACATTCGCCAAGCCAAGGTCGGCATCAAGCACCATGACTTTTTTGCCTTGGCGCGCCATAGAGGCCGCCATTCCTAGGGTGACATTTGTTTTCCCCACACCACCTTTACCGCCAGTCACTGTAATGACTTTAGTTCGTGAGGGGTTGGTTAGACGGCGAAGGCCGCTTGCTTGATCTTGCATGGTTGTCTCAATCATAAAAGTCCGCCCCATTCGACTCTGGGACATCACTGCTCCAGAAGTGATTGTGCTGATCCGCGCCTGATTCCAGCATTTCGCTGGCTTTTGACACTAAGAAGTGTCCTGTCGCTTGGCGGATATCTTCCGGCACACGTTGCCCGTCAGCTAAGTAAGCAACAGGCAGGGCATTTTCGATGGTGACACACAACAGCTCACCGAGGCTTAGAGATTCGTCCAGCTTTGTCAGCACACAGCCGGACAACGGAATACGACGAAAATGTTCAATGGTTTCTTGTAATACGCGACGTTGGGACGTCGCAGGCAAAACCAGCAAGCTGCGAATATGCGATCCACTGTTTTGCATTAATGTATCGAGCTGCTCTGAAAGGCGCAGATCGCGCTGCCCCATACCGGCAGTATCAAGCAATATCAAACGTCTATGACGCAGTTGATAAAGGATGTCGGCCAGTTCATCGGCATCTTTAGCCACCTTGACCGGACAGCCAAGAATACGCCCATAAGTCGCAAGTTGTTCATGCGCCCCGATACGAAACGTATCTGTGGTAACTAATGCGATTTCTTCAGGGCCAAAGTCCATGGCTGCACGGGCAGCAAGCTTAGCGATCGTGGTGGTTTTTCCCACTCCGGTGGGGCCTAAAAGCGCAATCACACCGCCTGTTTCAAGCATGTTTTCATCCACGGTGATGATTTGGTCAGCGACCAAATCAAGCAGCGCCTGCCACGCTTCAGTGGGGGGCGTGTCTTCTGGGATATAACACGCGAGCTGATCCGATAAGTCAGACGATAATCCCATGCGCTCCAAGCGTTTAATCAGCATGGCACGCAGCGGTTCTCTACGTTCAACCTCTTGCCACATCAAGCCTGAGAGCTGATGCTCGAGCAAGCTACGAATGGAAGCCATTTCTTGGCGCATCGCTTCAATCTCTTCATTGGACGATTGCGATGGACGCGCTTCGAACCGGGAAGGATCCAGTTTAGGCTTGCTACCCGGCTGTTGATGCTGGCGCCCAGCATCTTGCCAACTGCCACGACCATTGCTCTTCAACTCCCGACGAGGTTCATAACCTCGCCCAAGCGCCGAAGGCCGCTCAGGTTCTCTCGCATTCGAATGACGTTGAGGGTCGGGGCGAGATGACTGTTTTTGTTGTCGTTGCAACAACGCAGACAGGGAGTCGGCTTCGTTTTGTGGGGCACTGTCTGCTGGACCTGATTTATCTCGATATTCATCGAGCATGGCCGAAAAACGAGGCGGTCGATGATTGCGCGGCGCCGCTTGTTGACGTTGGCGCAATTGGACCTTGTCATCCGCGAGCTGGCGGTGTGCGTTTGAGTATGCCTGCGCCGCCTGCTCTTGTGCATGAGCCTGTGGCTGCGGCTTGGCAGGAACAGGATCTGTATCGGCATCGACGGCAGCAACAATTTCCACACCACCAGTCACTTTTTTGTTAGACATGATCACCGCATCCGCACCCAGCTCTTCTTTGACTTGGCCAAGTGCAGTACGCATGTCTTTAGCAAAAAAACGTTTGATTTTCAAAGCTCTGCCCTACTCAAAAAACGGTATTAATTATTACCAACCGCATTGACGATACGAATTTGTTTCTCATCCGGCACTTCTTGATATGACAAGACTCGTAGCGTCGGAATGGTGTTCTTCACAAATTTCGCTAAGGTCGCTCGAAGCACGCCCGACGTTAGCAACACGGCGGGCTCACCTTGCAGCTCTTGCTGCTGCGTTGCCTCGGCTAATGATGATTGCAGGCGTTCTGCTAACCCAGGCTCAATGCCTGTCGACTCACCACCAGAGGCCTGCATGGTTTTATGCAACATCTGTTCCAGCTCAGGCACTAACGTAATGACTGGCAGTTCTGGTGCAATACCATTGATTTCCTGCACGATCAGTCGACGCAGTGCAATCCGAACCGCTGCGGTGAGAATGTCGGGATCTTGACTCTTTCCAGCGTATTCGGCCATGGTCTGCACGATAGTGCGGATATCTCGAATAGGAATCGCCTCACTGAGCAAGTTTTGCAATACCTTCACCAATACACTTAGTGGGATTTGGTCAGGGATCAGCCCTTCCACCAAACGCGGTACTTGTTTACCCAGCATATCGACAAGGTTTTGCGCCTCTTCGTGACCCAATAAACGCTCGGCGTTATTGGTCAGCATTTGACTCAGATGGGTCGCCAATACGGTGGCAGAGTCGACCACCGTATATCCTAACGCCTGAGCGTGCTCGCGTTGGCTCGGCTCAATCCAAACCGCTTCGAGTCCAAATGCAGGATCTTGCGTCGGCTCGCCTTCAATCGGTCCAAACACTTGTCCTGGATTAATAGCAAGTTCATGCTCTGGACGGACTTCCGCTTCGCCCACCGCGACGCCCATCAAGGTTATCCGGTAGTTATGTGGCGGTAACTCCAGATTATCGCGAATATGAACAGGCGGAATGAGGAATCCAAAGTCTTGAGAGAGTTTTTTACGCACGCCTTTGACGCGGTCAAGCAGTTCACCGCCTTGATCTCTATCCACCATGGGAATTAGGCGATAACCCACTTCTAGACCAATCACATCCACAGGTTGCACATCATCCCACGACAACTCTTTCGGTGTGATAGGCGCCGTCTCTGGCTGCTCAGGCTCATCTGCTTTTTGTTGTGCTTTGTGATACTGCTGGTATTTCCAATAGGCCAAGCCACCACAAATAATCGCTAACAGCAGGAATGGGATGTGAGGCATACCCGGCACAATACCCATCACGGTAAGAATACCAGTAGCAATCATCAGCGCGCGCGGGTTATCAAACAATTGGAAGACAACTTGCTGCCCCATGTCTTCATCAGTATTTTGACGCGTCACCATAATGGCCGCACCAATTGACAGCAAGAGTGACGGGATTTGCGCCACCAAGCCGTCACCAATGGTCAGCAAGGTATAAACTTCAATCGCATCAGAGAACGGGAGATCGTGCTGCCCCATCCCGATGGACAGGCCACCGACGATGTTAATCAACAGGATCAGGATACCCGCGATCGCATCCCCTTTAACGAACTTAGACGCACCATCCATAGAGCCGTAGAAGTCTGCTTCTTTGGTCACTTCTTGACGACGCGTCCGCGCTTGTTCTTGATCGATAAGCCCAGCATTTAAGTCGGCATCAATGGCCATTTGCTTACCGGGCAAGGCATCCAAGGTAAAGCGTGCACTCACTTCCGAAATCCGTCCGGCACCTTTGGTTACCACCATAAAGTTGATGATCATCAGGATAAGAAACACCACCAGACCGACGGCATAGTTGCCCCCGATCACCACCGAACCAAACGCGCCGATCACCTGACCCGCGGCATCCGGCCCTTCATGGCCATAGAGCAACACCACCCGAGTCGACGCAACGTTCAACGCCAAGCGTAATAAAGTTGCTATCAACAGCACCGTGGGAAACACGGCAAAATCTAGTGGACGACGGGTATAAATGGTGACGAGCAAGACCACCAGCGACAAGGCAATGTTGAACGAGAACATCAAGTCCAACAGCATTGGCGGAACGGGCAATACCACCATCGCGAGGGTGGCTAACACTAAAATTGGAGCCCCAACCGCGGGCATCGCACGCAAGCGGTGGTAAGGAACTTTGTCTGAGAATGGCAGCTGCCACTTGGCTTTTAGCATGTTACAAGCTCAAATCCATGATAGGTGAACGGCGGAAAAAGCGACGCGCTCGTCAAACATAAGAGGAAGTGGAGAAAGCAATATTTGCGCCAACAAACAACCCCGAAAGTGTCAGCATTTTGTCACTTCTCAGACAAAAACACGCAACCCAAAGGACAAGGGAGTACTAGTCGTGGCGCAAATCTGGCGGAATCGGCAAATAAGCATCTTCTGGACGCGTCGGCCGACGGCCCCGGCCTTTTTTGTACTGCTTGAGCTGGAAAACATACGCCAGTACCTGTGCAACCGCCGTAAATAAACCGTCTGGAATTTGTTGTTCAAGCTCAGTGCTAAAGTACAGCGCTCGCGCTAAAGGCGGTGCAGGGACAATCGCTACATCATGCTCAGCGGCAATCTCACGAATTTTCAGTGCGGTAAAGTCAGAGCCTTTCGCGACCACCACTGGGGCGCTATCCATGTCACTGTTATACCGAAGTGCAACCGAGTAGTGCTCGGGGTTAGTCACCACGACATCGGCTTGTGGCACTTCTGCCATCATTCGTCGTTGCGCCATTTCACGCTGCAGCATACGAATTCGACCTTTGACTTCTGGGCGACCTTCGGTTTCTTTGTACTCGTCTTTTACTTCTTGTTTGGTCATTTTTAGCTGCTCATTGTGCTGCCATATCTGAAACGGCACATCAATCGCAACCACAATTAAGAGTGAGCAACATACCAACAACACGAAGTTAAGCAGAATATCCATCGCGTGATAGAGGTTTTGCGGGAAGGTTTCAATTGTCAGTTCAAAGAACTCTTGGAGGTTGATATACACCAAATAACTTGCCACGCCCCCAACCAGCAAGACTTTAAGAATCGATTTTAATAACTCAACCAAGCCTTGGGTGCCAAACATCCGTTTAACCCCAGCGATGGGGCTCATTTTGGATAACTTGGGGCGCGCCGCTTCCCACGAGAAGCTGATCCCACCAAGACCTGCCGACCCCGCGAGGCCGGAAAAAAACAGCAGCAACAGCACCAGTCCAAGCGGGAGGATAAGGTGTAATAGTTCGCCAACCACCACCAGCATTAACTCAGAGGTATCAAAGACTTCTGCGCGCGACAACGTAAAAAGCCGCGTCATTAGCGCCATTAACGCTTCCCCGAGCGATTGCCCAAACCACATCAAACTCACCGCCCCCAATATCAGGACAGCGACGGACGCCAGTTCTCTTGAGCGCGGTACTTGGCCTTTCTCCCGCGCCTGCTCCCGCCTTCGGGGTGTGGCGTCTTCTGTTCTTTCTTGGCCGTCACTCTCTGCCATCAGTTAGGCTCACAGTTAATGCGAATCAAAGAGCAAACTTGGTTAAGCCCAGTCTGCCAGTGGTTATCGTAATGCGTCAAAATACCGAACAGTAAATACCAACTGATCAGCAAGCCCATCAACAATGCAAATGCAAAGCCAAGAGAGAAAATGTTCAGTTGGGGAGCGGCGCGTGTCATGACCCCGAACGATAGGTTAACAATCAAGAGCGCGATAATGCCCGCCAATGACATGCTTAACGCGACCTGGAACATAATACCGAACCAATCCGCAAGACTGCGGTAATCGGCTGCACCAATCATCTCGCCAATGGGGAGCGTTTTAAAACTCATAACCACTAAATTAAGCATCTGCAAATGCCCATCGGTGGCAAGAAAGAGCATCACCGCCAAGAACAAATAGAATTGCCCGAGTAAGGGAGTGTTTTGACCATTGGCGGGGTCCACCATAGAGGCAAAACCCAAACTGGATTGCATACCGAGGATTTGTCCCAATACCACAAAGGTTTGGGTAATAAATTGCGTGACCATCCCCATGGCAACGCCAATCACGATTTGCTGAGCCAACACCACAAATCCCGCAAAGGACACCAATTCAATCTCTTCTGGCACCGCAGGGAGTGCTGGCATCACCGCAAAGGTAATCGCCAGCGATAGATATAAGCGAATGCGCACTGGCACAAAGCGTGCGCCAAAAAACGTCATCGCCATCATCATCGAGGAGATGCGAGTGAACGGCCAAAAATAATTGGCCATCCACGACAAGATAACAGAGGCGGGATATTCCATGATATCGCCCTAGTAAAGCAGGGTCGGGATCTCTTCCACCAAGCGGTAGAAGTACTCCATCAACATACGCGTCATCCAATGGCCGAAAAACATCAGGGCCACAAAGGTGGCGATCAAACGCGGTAAAAAGCTCAGTGTTTGCTCGTTGATTGAAGTGGCCGCTTGGAAAATCGCCACAATCAAGCCGACCAACAAACCCGGTACCACAATCGCCGACACCAGCAGTAGCACTAAATACAAGGCATCTTGAAATAATTCAACAAACGCTTCCGGGGCCATCATTGCCTCCTTTAGCCAAAACTACCCGCTAAGGTAGAAAGAATGAGGTTCCACCCATCAACCAAGACAAATAACATCAGCTTAAATGGCAAGGAGACGATCATCGGCGAGAGCATCATCATACCCATTGCCATCAAGACAGAGGCCACCACCAAATCAATCACCAAAAACGGCAAAAATAGCATAAAGCCAATTTGGAAAGCCGTTTTCAACTCTGAAGTCACAAACGCAGGGATAAGTACCGTCATCGGGACTTGCTCTGGCTCACTGACTTGCGCACCCGACATATTCACAAAGGTCTCAAGATCTTTGACGCGTGTCTGTCTCAACATAAACTCGCGCAACGGCACTTGCACGCGGTCGAATGCGTCTCGCGCCGTTATTTGTTCATTGATGTAGGGTTGAATGGCATCCGTGTTCATGCGATCGATCACCGGAGACATAATAAACAGCGTCAAGAACAAAGCGATCCCGATGATGACTTGGTTTGACGGTGTTTGCTGTAGTCCCATAGCCTGCCGCAAAATCGCCATCACCACCACAATTCGAGTGAATGACGTCATCAAGATCACGATGGCGGGCAAAAAGCCCAGCGCGGTCATCAGAGCGAGGATCTGCAATGTCACCGAGTAGTCTTCACTGCCATCAGGATTGACGCGCATCGTCACGGCAGGGATCCCGCCCCCGGTGTTGCGACTTGTCTGCAGTCGCACCGCCTCACCGGCCTCATCAATCGATTCGGTGGTAATGGTTTCTTGTGCTGGCGTTGCTTCTTGTTGGGCAAATGTGGCAGGTGAAAACAGTGACACCCACACAAAAAGCCAAGCCGCAAGTAACGTTTTGATAGTCATTTTCGATTCAACAGTTGGCCGAGTTGCTCAGCAAACCCCGTATTCGGTGCTGGCGCATTTGACGACGTCGGCATGGGCGAATCCAGCGCTTTTAGCAACCGAATATTGGTGGCTGTCACGCCGATCACAAGCTGCTCGCCATTGATATCGACCACTAAAATACGCTCTTTTTGCCCAACGGCCAGTTGGCTGATGATACGAATGCCATTGGCTTGCCCAGCCATGCCTGGCAACTTTAATCGTCTCAATAACCACGCCAGCGCAAAAATAAGCGCAAGCACCAATGTCAGTGATACCAACATGGTCGCGATACTAATATCAGGCGCCGCGGCCCATACAGGCAGCGGCGCAAACAACAAGCCTCCCAAAAGCCGACGCATGATTTTCCTTATCGTAACTTCTTAATTCGCTCAGTTTGGCTGATCACATCCGTCAACCGAATACCAAACTTATCGTTCACCACAACCACTTCGCCATGCGCAATTAAGGTGCCATTAACCAGCACATCAAGCGATTCCCCTGCTAATCGATCTAGCTCGACCACAGAGCCTTGGTTTAATTGCAGCAAATTACGAATATTAATTTGTGTGCGCCCGACTTCCATCGATATGGTCACAGGGATATCGAGAATGGCATCCAGCTTACGTTGCTCTTCTGGGCCAATTTTCTGTTCACTGTCGTCCGTCAGCTCTTCTAATGGTGCCGCTTGCACTTCATCAGAGCCTTCCACTTCTGACTGTTCGGCCAGGGCGGCAGCCCAATCATCATCTACATCATTTTGATCCATGACGTCTCACCCCTGTTTACTGGTTTTGATTACTGGTATCACTGCCACCTTTACCATCAATCGGTAAATCTTCTTCTAAGTCGTCAAGCAACTCCGGCTTGTCGTGAAGCAGTGAAATATCTGATTTAGCCATATCTGGCCGTTTCAATTTTTCAACAATTTTGAGTGCTAGCTTATCGTTAGACTGACCCATTTTGGCACGATAGGTCGGCAAATCTTCAATAAAGACTGTACACGCGTCTGGCATATCGACAGGGATCACGTCCCCTTTTTGCAACTCCATCAAATCGCGTAATGACAGCGTGGTATCTAACAGCTTGGCGCTGAGCTCAACATTAACGTCCAAGATTTCATCGCGTAACGCTTTACTCCAACGTACATCCGTGTCCATTTTGTCACTTTGGACACCCGCATCTAGCAACTCCCGAATCGGCTCTAGCATGGAGTACGGCATAACCATGTGGCAATCACCACCGCCGCCGTCAAGCTCGATATGGAACGAGCTCACCACAATTACTTCTGTTGGGCTAACAATGTTGGCCATCGCTGGGTTTACCTCTGAATCGAGGTATTCAAAGGCCACTTCCATCACCGGTGCCCACGCGTCTTTGTAATCTTCAAACACGAGCTTGAGCAGCATTTGAATCACGCGTCGCTCGGTCGGAGTAAATTCACGCCCTTCAATCCGAGCATGAAAACGCCCGTCGCCACCAAAGAAGTTTTCCACCAAGATGAAGACTAATCGTGCTTCCATGGTGATAAGCCCGGTCCCTTTTAATGGCCGGAAACGCACCATGTTTAAGCTCGTCGGGACATAGAGCGTGTTTTGGTACTCGCCAAATTTCATCATCTGCACGCCGTTAATCGATACTTCGGCGGTTTTACGCAGCATGTTAAACAAACTAATGCGCATGTGACGCGCAAAGCGCTCATTGATAAGTTCAAGCGTCGGCATGCGACCGCGCACAATACGGTCTTGCGAAGAGAAATCAAACCCTACCGCACCGCCTTCGCCGGCTTCGGGCTCGTTATCATCCTCTTCGACGTCATCAACACCATGAAGGAGCGCATCAATTTCGTCTTGGCTGAGTAGGTCGGTCACGTCATCACCTATTGCATCACAAAACCGGTAAACAGGACCCGTTCTACCACAGGTTCACCGGTGACTTTAATCAAGGCCGCACGTACATTCTCGGCCGCTTGCCGCCTCACTTCGAGTTGGCCTTGCGGTGTACGCAATTGCTCAGCGGTTGCCGCCCCAAAGGTATTCAACAGCGCGTGCTCCACCAAGGGCAAATTTTCTTTGGCAAGCGCTTCCATTTCATTGCCTCGCACCAGCAACTGAGCCTTAACTTGAACGAGACGTTGCTGCTCGTCGCCCGTCACATTGAACACAAACGGGCGTGGTAAGGTGACATAAATCGCTGGCAGTGACATTGCTTGCTCTTCAAGCACAATATCGTCTTGGCTGTCATCTCCTCCAGATAAGAAGAAAAACGCTGCACCACCGGCCACTAACAGCAGCAACACAGCTGCAGCGATAATGATGATCAGCTTTTTCTTTCCACCTTCAGGCGCTTCTGGATTGTTATCATCGGCCATCGTTATTCGTGCTCCTCATCTTTACACCCACATCAAGCGTAATAGTCAACCGCTCTATCGCTATGTGAAACCTGTATGGTTTGGCTGGTTAATACCTCGTCAACACCGTCATCGAGCCCCGGCATCCCGGATGCAGCCCCACTCGATTGGCCTGCGCCGCTTTGTTGCTGCTGACCCGATGCCATTTGTTGGGCACCACTGTCTTGCTGTTGGACCGAGCCTTGGGCTAATTGTAGCCCTTGCTGCTGTAACATTTCACGCAAACGCGGCATCGCTTGTTCGACGAGATCGCGTGCTTGATGGTTGGCGACGGTAATGTGCACAGTCGCTTGGTCATTGTTGATACCCAGCTTAATTTGCATCCGGCCTAATTCAGGTGGATCAAGGCGAATATCAACCTGTTTCAAATTTTTCGACAGCATTACATTAACGCGCTCACTGAGTGCCGCGCCCGCTTCTGCAGGCGATTGTCCCATGGGTAAGGGGGCTTGAGCATTTTGTGCTGCTTGCATATCTTGACGCGCAGTATGTGCTTGCGCCGATGATGTTCCTAAGCTAGTCGCTAACTGTTGCATCAGTGTATCGGAGCGTGTCGACCCACTACCATCCACTCCCGCTGCTTTATCCGCGTTTGCCGCCTTCTCAGTCATGGCTTTTACCGCAGCTTTGCTCAACCCTGCCGCTTGCGCCTGCTGACTAGCTAGCGCATTCGCGCCCGCCTGTCCTAATTGAGCGGTCAACGATGAAGAGGCCTTACTGCTGCTCTCCCCGTCACCGGCATGCAATTGATAAGTCGCTTGATTAGCTTGACGCTGCTTGTCCAGATTGTCTGCCGAACGCGCAGCCAACGCTGCGGCGATATCTTTAGCCACAACCGACTCTTTACCCTTTTTTTCAGTTTCATCCGCGCCGGCTTTGGCCTCGGCCCAAGGGATCGATGCCGACGCGAGCTTCATCGCTTTGTCTGGCTGTGCAGATGCCGACCCTTGTTCGTCACTGCTGAGGCAGGTCCCGCTGCGCGCCTGTTGATTAGCTCTCACTTGCGCTACCAGTGCTGCCAACTGATCGGGCGACAATTGCGCCAGCGCCTGTTCTGGATCGACATCATCAGGAAGCTGCCGTGACAACGTCTCTAACAGTGCTTCTCGCGAGACCTTTTGCGCTTGGGCATGCTCGTGCATCTGTTTCTGCAATGATGCTAACGCTTTGTCGTTTAAAGCTTTGTCATTTAACGCCTCTTTGTCGGCGCCTGTCATTTTGTCAGCATTGGCCATTAATTCACTACCCGCTTTGATAGGCAAATCTTTGCCATTCAGCGTCGCGGCAGCTTGATTTAGGCGTGCAAGCAGTGCTTCCCCTTCCTCCATCGCGGTCATATCGGCAATTTGGGCCATTTCTGCTTCACTGAACATGCCATCTGCCAGCATGGCCTCTGCATCGATCATTTGGCCATCAACCAGTAAGGTTTTGCCATCCGCCATCAGCTCAATGGGCAACTCGCCCTCCGCGCCATCTTGTTGAAGCGTTTGCCGTAATGTCGCTAGAAAGCCCGCTTCTGGCGACGCCTTAGCTTGTCCAGCTGAAGGCTGACCCTCGCTTGGCGTTGGCGCGATGTTGGCAGATAAATTAGAAAGCGTCAGGTTAGACTGCGTCATAGGTCTCTCATCATTACCGTGTAAATCACCTGTTCGCGAGGCGAATACTCGCTCGTCGTGGTAATGACAAAGCAATTATCGCGCCATTATAAGATTAAGAGAAGGGGGAAGGACGACGGCGAGCAATAATCGCTGCCATTTCATCCATTTGGCGCTGCTCTTGATAGCGTTCTCGCTCCGCTTGCTCACGTTCACGCTTTTCAATTAGCCACTCTATCGATTGCCGATACTGCCGCGCTTGCTGCCAGGTTTGTTGGCAGTTATCGAGATGCTCTTTAAACTGATGTTCAGCATCTCGCTGTTTTGCCAGGGTTTCATCCAGCTGGACAATGAATTTGTTTAAGTGGCCAAATGCACTGGCCGATAAGCCTTGCTGGCCGCGGTCACTCATTTGCCGACAATACTCCAAGCGGTACTGCTCGATTTGCTCAAGCTGGCGATAATAATTATCCAAAGATTGCTGCGCCGCGACAACGGCAAGCTGCGCCTGCTTTTCATCCTCTTGGGCTTTATCCAATAGCAGTGTCAGTGCATGATCAGCCATCGATTACCCCTGCAAGGTTGAGCGTAACATGTTGACACACATATCAAAGGGGACCACTTCTTTCATGCCTTGCTGCAAATACCCATCCAATCGCGGCTTAATACTAAATGCTTGGTCAACCGCTGCATCTGAGCCTGGCTTGTACGCGCCGATTGAGACCAAGTCTTGATTTTTTCGGCAAACGGACAACACTTGCCGCACCGCTTTAGACATCAGAATTTGCTCTTCACTGGTGATGTTTGGCATCACACGGCTGACCGAACGCTCAACATCAATTGCAGGATAATGCCCACTGTCAGCCAATTCGCGCGATAACACGATATGCCCATCAAGAATGGCGCGGGCTGCATCTGCAATCGGATCTTGTAAGTCATCGCCTTCAGTGAGTACAGTGAAAAACGCCGTGATAGAGCCTTGCCCAACCGCGCCATTACCGGCACGTTCAACCAACGAAGGCAAACGCGCAAAAACCGACGGCGGATACCCTTTGGTGGCCGGTGGCTCACCAACCGATAAAGCGATTTCTCGCTGCGCTTGCGCAAAACGAGTCAAAGAGTCCATTAACAAGAGCACATCGAGCCCTAGATCGCGAAAATATTCGGCAATGGTCAACGCAGTTTGGCACCCTTTGAGGCGCATAAGTGGTGACGCATCGGCAGGGGCTGCAACCACCACGGCACGCGCGCGTCCTTCCTCTCCGAGGATATCGTCAATAAACTCTTTGACTTCGCGACCACGCTCGCCAATGAGCCCCACCACAACCACTTGTGCGGTCGTGCCTCGTGTCATCATGCCAAGCGTGACAGACTTACCTACCCCCGAGCCTGCAAACAAGCCGATACGTTGCCCTTTGCCGACGGTTAAAAGGCCATTAATCGCCTTAATGCCGACATCCAAAGGTTCACGAATCGGCTGGCGCGCCAAGGGGTTGATTGGCGTCCCTTCTAAGCTAGCACGCTTATCAGTATAGATATCGCCCTTTCCATCCAAAGGGTTGCCCATACCGTCGATCACTCGGCCGAGTAATTCCATCCCCACCGCCAAATGACCTCGCTCTGCCAGCGGCGTCACACGTGCACCAGGAAGCACACCAGACACTTGCTCATTGGGCATCAGATAAAGTAGCTCACCGGCGAAACCAACCACTTCGGCCTCAATAGTGCCATTAAGGGTATCGACCGAGCAGACAGAGCCAATCGGCGCGCGACAGCCAATGGCCTCAAGTGTCAATCCCACCATACGGACCAATTTCCCCGATGCGACGGGTTTGGGGGCGAGATTGTCAACTTGCCAGTGCTTGAGTCGCTCTGCCAATGCACTCATTACTCACCTTTGTCCTGATCCACTGATGCGTTTTGCTCAGCCGAAGGTGCTTGCTCATCTTGTGAGCTAGCTTGAGAATCGAGCTCTGACGACGCATGCTCTTGCGGCGCGTCCGCTTCCTGTTGCGCGTGATCACGCATGGTTTGCTCAGACTCTGTAACAGGGTCCGTTTGTTGGTGCGCAGCGTCCGACGGGCGCGCTTGGTTTTTACCATGAAACTCTCGCAACAAGGTGTCGACACGCTCGGCAAGACGGTAATCCACCACCGAGTCTTTCGCTTTTACGTGCACATCGCCACGAGACAGTGCTGGCTCGGATTGTAACGTCCAATCGCGCGCGGCAAGGGTATCTGGCCCGTACGCCTCACTGACTAGCGCGTGATCATCTGGGTGTAGGGAGACAGTAACGGGGTGATCAGCAATCGGCAGTGCCTCGATGGCGGCGCGTAAGGTTTGTAAGATCACGTGCGGATTGGTCTGCACTTCGACGCCAATCAGAGATTTGGTCAACGCTTGCACCATCACTAGCAACTGCTGTTCGACATCTTCATTGACCTTTTCGAGCGGGTGCGTAAGCTGATTTAAAATTCTATCTAGATGCTGGCAGCGCTCCTCGATCAGGGCTTGCCCAGCGGCAACGCCTTCGTCAAAGCCTGCTTTTTTACCTTCTTCGTGGCCTTTCTCGCGCCCCTCTTCAAGACCCGCATCTAACCCCTCACGATGACCAAGCTGCTTGCCCTCTTCATGGCCCTCATCGTAGCCTTGTTGACGAATCGCTTCGAGTGCGTCCGCGGTTAAGGGTTCAGGCGCCAGCTCCGACTCTTCTGGTTCCGGTTCGGGCTCCGGCTCCCAACTCGGATCATAGTTGAGTGCGGTTTCTTTGGGTAAAGACTGCTTGTCGCCGTAAGGAGGCAATTCCCAACGGTCAATGGTTTCAGTCTGTGCCTCGTCAGCACGAATGTAGCCACGACGCTTATCTAGGCTCATGATTTACCTCTGATACGTGAATGGCCTAAACGAACTCGTCGCCGCCGCCACCAGTAAGCATGATTTCACCCGCATCCGCGAGACGGCGCGCGATAGACAGGATCTCTTTCTGAGCCCCTTCTACATCTGAAACACGGATCGGTCCCATGGCTTCGATATCGTCTTGCAGCATTTCTGCCGCACGCTTAGACATGTTGCGGTAGATTTTCTCACGCAGATTATCTTCCGCACCTTTAAGCGCTTTTTGCAAGACTTCTTGCGGCACGTCACGCAGCATAGTTTGAATACCGCGATCGTCGACATCGATAAGGTTGTCGAATACGAACATCAGATCTTGGATTTGCGAGGCCATCTCTTCGTCTTGATCGCGAATCGAGTCCATCAACACGCCTTCAATACTGTTGTCCATGTAGTTCATGATCTCGGCTGCGGCCTTCAAGCCACCAATTTTGGCTGCTTGCGCCCCCGCTTGGCCGGCGAACTGTTTCTCCATGATTTCATTCAACTCGTGCAATGCAGCAGGCTGAACTTCTTCGAGGTTGGCAATCCGCATCATCAGATCTAACCGGTCACGTTCAACGAACTGCGAGAGGATCTCTGCGGAATGCTCGGGGTCGAGATACGAAAGCACAATGGTCTGTATCTGCGGGTGCTCGTTGATAATGATGCTCGCCACTTGACGCGGATCCATCCACTTGAGTGAATCCAAGCCTTTCGAGCCACTGCCAAGCAAAATCTGATCGACCAAGTTGTTGGCTTTGTCTTCACCCAGCGCGGCTACCAATGCATTACGAACAAAGTCTTCACTGCCCATCCCAATCGAGGTGTATTTTTGGATTTCCTCGAGAAAGGCGCGGTGAACAGCAGCCACTTTATCGGAGTTAAGGTCAGTCATTGAGGTCATGGCCGCACCGACGCGTTGCACCTGTTTTGGCTCAAGGTGGCGAATAATACTCGCCGCATCTTGCTCACTCAGGCTCAACAACAAAATTGCTGCCTTTTCAATACCACTCAATGAGTTGACATCAAAGCTGGTACCCGGTTGCTCTTCACCGCCGGTTGTCGCGACTTCATTTGCCATCTTGCATTACCCAGTTCTTCACAGCTTGTGCGGCTAGGTCTGGCTCGTTCGCCACCAATGCCCGCACCGCTTTCAACAAATCTTCATCTTTGTGTAAGTTTGGCAAGGACACATCCGATGATGACATCGCAAAGTTACTTGAGCCATCAAGCTCCGAACCAATCAGGCCAATGTCATCACCGTCAGGGGAGATGGGCAAGCCATCGGGTCCCAAGATCTCGCCATTGGGTCCGACGGTATTGCCATCCTCGTCGAGCGCTGGGTACAACAGTTTTTTCATGGCTGGGCGGATAAGCACCAAGATAACCACGATAATCACCAATGCCGCAGCCATCCAGCGCACCCAGTCGTTGAAGTTTGGATGCTCCCAAATCGGCACATCCATCGCAATATCTTGTTCAGGCTCAACAAAGGGCACTGCGATGACTTCAATCACGTCCCCACGCGCTTCACTGAAACCGACCCCGCCCATCAACAAACGACGAATTTTTGCGATTTCATCATCGGTCAGTGGGGTTTTCACCACATCACCGGTTTCTGGATCCACACTTTGCTTAAAGTTGACCGCGACCGAGACGGTCTGGCGGTCAATAATGCCAGACTGTGCACGACGGTGGCGGATGGTAGTGTCCAATTCAAAGTTTCGCGTGGCTTCACGACTGACCGAGCCCGTGTCTCCTGCGCCACCATTTTTCAAATCTTGAACATCTTCAGGAATCGATGCGTCCGCTGGTGGCTGGTTACTTAACGCTCCCGGGATCCCTGCGACCATATCACTACTATTGTAGTCTTCACGGGTGTACTCACTGCGCGTGGCGGGCGTATTGGGATTAAATTGCTTTTGAGTTTCTTCTAGCGAACTAAAGTCCATCGACACATCGACTTGCGAGGTATAGTTACCCAAGCCCAATACAGGGATGAGAATAGAATCGATTTTGTCACGTAACTGGCGCTCTTGCTTACGCTCAAGCTCATATTCTTTGCGGCGTGCTGCCGTGGCAGGATCTTCACTCCCCGAGTTCAACAAACGTCCATGCTGATCGGTTACCGTTACACGGGTCGGTTTCAGGGATGGAACGGCAGAGGCAACCATATCGACAATCGAGTCAACCTCTTCTTGTCCGAGTGTATTCGCGCCGCCAAGCGTGAGAAATACAGTTGCTGAGGCTTCTTGATTGTGACGCACAAACACGCTTTGCTTTGGCATCGCCAGCAGCACGCGTGCTTTGCGGACATGACGGACTTCTTCAATCGCGGCGGCAAGTTGACGTTCGCGGCTCAATTTTAAGCGCTCGCGCTCCAGTTGTTGTGAGACGCCAAATCCCATGTCATTAAGAAGAATATCATCGCCTTCAGCGGTCGCGGTGTTTAACCCCGCCCGGGTCAGTCCCAAACGAATCGATGAGTATTCATCCGCAGGGACACGAATCGTATTGCCATCTAGCTGATAATTAATCTTTTCTTGATCGAGGTGATCAAGCACCGGAATTAGCTCCTCGGTTTCATACGAGCCCAGTGGACGCATTTCGGGTTCTTGAACCCAGAAAAACAGCATCATAATCAACGCGACGCAGATAGCGACCGCTAACACGAGGATCATTTGACGTACCATGTCCAAGTCGCCGAATAGCGAGTCAGACTTGGCAGACTGCTCTAACGCATCCGGGTCTTGTACGTCTTGATCCATCTCTGGCCCAAGCTCCGTGGAGGGCAATGCTGCCGCCCCTTCGGAGACTGCCAGATCGGTGTTTTGATTCTCTTCAGCCACTGGTTAATTCCTACATTACACTGGCATATTCATCAGTTCTTTGTACGCTTCAACCAGCTTGTTGCGGGTTTGAACCGTTGCATCGAATGCCACACTCGACTTATTACGTGCGATCATCACATCCGACAAACTGACACTGCGGTCGCCTTCATCAAAGCGCGTGGCAAGTTCACCCGATGTTTTTTGTAATCCGTTAACATGGTTGATCGCGCTGGCCAGCATATCGCCAAATTCTTGGCTCACTTGTTGGCCCGTCGCAGGTTGCGACACGTTTTTCGCGGCCACCGCCATGGCTTGCATCTCTTGGGTCAGGGCATTGGCTTTCATCGTCGATCCTTACTGTGTCAATTTTTTGTCAATTTGGTCAGAATTTATCCGCCATGACAGCTAACTTGCAACTTTGAGGCCACGTTGGCAAAGGCCTCACATCCTAGGGAGTTAGCTTGGAATTTCAATCCCAGCATCACGCATTTTGGCTAATTTATAACGCAATGTTCGTGGACTGATCCCTAACCGCTCCGCCACTTCTTTGCGGCGACCTTCACAGGCGCGAATAGTGTCTAGAATAATAGCAAACTCTTGATCTCGCAGCTCATTCCCCAATCCAGCATTGCCATTGATGCTTGGATCGGAAAAGGATGCCGCTGACGTTGCAACCGATGGTGCCACCGGCTGGCTATCCATCACCCGGTGCTGTAAGCCGGATGCATCATGCCAATCATGGCCTTCTAGCAAAATATCACTCGCTTGAATAACGGCATTGCTCGCTAGAATCAAAGCGCGCTGCATCACGTTGTCGAGCTCACGGACGTTGCCGGGCCATGGGTAGTGGAGTAGCTTCTGCTCTGCATCTTGACTTAACGTAGGACACGGCATGCCTTGTTTTTGACAGTGGCGTGACAACAAATGACTCGCCAGTGGGATAATATCGCCGGGCCTGTCTGTGAGTGCTGGCCAGGTAATAGGAAAGACGTTTAACCGATAATACAGATCTTCTCGGAAATGCCCTTCGCCCACATACTCTTTGAGATCGCGGTTACTGGTGGCCAATACACGGACATCCAGTTGAATGCTTTTTCGGCCCCCTAAGCGTTCCACTTCACGCTCTTGAAGTACTCGTAATAACTTAGCTTGGAGACCCAAATCCATTTCGCTAATTTCATCCAACAAAATGGTGCCACCTTGGGCTTGCTCAAATTTTCCTGGACAAGCTTGCACGGCGCCAGTAAATGCACCTTTTTCGTAACCAAAAAGCGTCGCTTCCAGCATGTTTTCTGGGATGGCCGCGCAGTTAATCGCCACAAAAGGCGCCGCCACGCGCGCGGAATGATCGTGGATATATCGCGCCATTACTTCTTTACCCGAGCCTGACGGCCCCAAGATCATTACATTGGCATCGGTCGCTGCCACTTTGTCGGCCAACGCCATCAATGCAACACTTTTAGGATCCGCGACAATGGCGTCCGAGCTGTCCGCTTTAACCGGAGCATAACGGCTGACCATGTTGAGTAGCACTTCAGGCGCGAACGGCTTGGCCATATAGTCAATCGCCCCTTCTTTCATCGCGGCCACTGCATCTTCAATGTTGGCGTAGGCTGTCATCAATAACACCGGTAAATTCGGGGTGTTATTTTTGATGGTTCGCAGCAGAGCGAGCCCGTCCATTCCGGCCATTTGGACATCGGAAACGACAATATCGACCGCCTCTGATTTTAAGGTCAGCAAGGCTTGCTCAGCACTATCGGCCTCAATCCAGTGATATCCGGCAAGGGCAAGCGTATCGACGAGGGCCTCACGCAAACCTTCGTCATCTTCGACGATCAGGACAGTTGTTTGGCTCATTGTGTTTCTCCTACGCTATCACTGCTTTGTGCAGCAGGTGTGTCTGCCAACGGCAAGCACAGTGTAAAACAGGCGCCTTGACCCGGCTCTGACTGAAGCGTCAAGGTGCCTTTATGGGCATGGCAAACCATTTGAACAACGGCAAGCCCTAACCCCGTCCCTTGCTGGCGGGTGGTAAAAAAGGGCTCTAGCACTTTCGCCTGAAGCTCAGGCGCGATACCCGGGCCATTATCGGCTACCGATAACAAGAGACTGTTCTCATGCGTGCGCGCATCGACCACGACTTGGCACGCCTTTCCCGCAACCTGAATAGCATTTACCACTA
The DNA here is from genome assembly GCF_001996125.1 of Salinivibrio sp. PR932. Taxonomy (NCBI): domain Bacteria; kingdom Pseudomonadati; phylum Pseudomonadota; class Gammaproteobacteria; order Vibrionales; family Vibrionaceae; genus Salinivibrio; species Salinivibrio sp. PR932. The sequence goes on from NZ_MUFM01000001.1 coordinate 185,979, forward strand.
AGTTACTCAGTGCGCTCGCTAAGGCATTCACATTTCCCAGCAAGGTCACGCTTTCGTCATCACTATTGATGGCAAAATCAACATTTTTCCCTTGAACGACCGCGTCCACCATAGGCTCAAACTCATTAAAAAGCTGCTCAACCGTAAACCGATCAACCACTTTGTTATCGCCCCCTTTAGCGAATAACAGCATGTCATTCACTTGCTTCTCGAGATCGTGCAGCCTATCGAGCAACTTCAACTGGAAACGCTGTCGGGTGGCTTCATTCAGGTTGGGCGCACCTAAATTCGCCGCATATAACATGGCGCTGGATAACGGTGTTCGCACCTGATGTGCCAAGGAAGCCACCATTCTCCCTAAGGATGATAGCCGCTGTAGCTCACTGACCCGTGATTGCAGCAAGCGCGTCTCTGTCATATCGGTAATCAAGATCAATTGGCCAGAATCTGATGCCGATATAGCAAGCTTTACACGGCGACCATCTTTTAACGACACCTCATGCCCATCATCATCACGCGGAGAGAAGGCGCGTTGGATCACGTCAAACCAACGTTCTTGCGTGAGTGGTTCACCCAACAAGCGACGTGCCTCTGGATTGGCTTCTGCCACTCGGCCGTTTGAATCAAGCAAGATCACACCAGCAGGCATGACATCCAATACTTGTTTATAACGCGTAACTTGTTGATCCACTGATCCCAGTGGCGACGATTGGCTTTCCATCTCGGTAATACACGATTTGATAAAGGTTTTATCCAATTAAGCAGGGATTATGC